>JALUTJ010000508.1 GCA_027057985.1 Chromatiales bacterium | reverse complement strand
TAAAAAACTGATGCTCACTTTATCAGAGACGAGGGTGTGCGGAAAGGGTATCGTTCACAGCAATTAGTGCCGGGCATTCCAGTACCGCTGAGCCTGGGGTCGGTATTCGACGACTTCCAGCTTGCTGCTTTTTTGACCAGCTCTCAGGCTGATTGCCCCGCTGCGAAAACTCTGCAGGATGCGAATGCCTCTTTGCCGGAAGCGCGCCATGACACTGCGGTGCGGCATACGATAACGGTTACGGTAACCAACGGGAATCAGGACATATTCCGGTTTTACCGTATCGAGAAAACCTGCTGAAGAAGATGTCTTGCTGCCATGATGCGGGGCGACCAGCACAGAGGCCTGCAATGTAGCTCCATATTCCCTGATTAGCCGTCGTTCGGCGCTCTTTTCAATATCGGCACTGAGCAAAATGCGTTTTTCGCCCGCCTCGACCAGTAGAACACAGGAAGCATTATTCCGTTTTCGCGGCTTTTGATCAGGTGGATTAAGAATACGAAACAGCACGCCATCCCATTGCCACTGCTGTCCAGCGCGGCAACGTGTGCCGCCATCTGTCTCATAACTGCTCAAAAGCTGACCAATCTCAACCGCCTGGCGAATAGAATCAAGCCCACCTCGATGATCATTGTCCTGGTGACTGAGTATCACCGTATCGAGTCGATCGAGCTGCTTTTCCCGTAAAAAAGGCAATACCACGGCGGCCCCGGTATCGAAACGTGCACTAAAACGCGGCCCGGTATCAAATAACAGGCTATGTGTCCGGGTACGAATGACAGCTGCCAGTCCCTGCCCCACATCCAGCAGGTTGAATTCGACTTCCCCATGTTGCAGATCTGCTGGTGAGTGCCACAAAAGTGGCAAAATCAGGAACAGTCCCAGCGCCTTTCCCGGCCAGCCGCGAGGAGCCAACAGGAGCAAGCCAGCCACCACGGCCAGCAGCAATACCAGTATCGAAGGCTGACTCAGCTGCCATTGACTGGCTGGCAGACTGGAAAACAGCTCGAGGAATCGCCATAGTCCTGTTATGACCGTATCTGCCATGTTAAATAGCCACACCGCCATCGTCGCGTTGAAAAGACTGGTGACCGTGGCCAGTAATACCGACGGCACCACGAGAAAACTAACCACCGGAATAGCCAGCAGGTTGGCCAGTGGCGAAACCAGCGAAGCCTGCTGAAAGAGAAAAATCAAAAGTGGAATCAGAGCCAGGCTGATTCGCCACTGTAACTGCCCCCAGCGAAACCATTGCTGTTGCAGCGGCAACCGCCCTGCTGCGGCATAAGCGATAATACTGACCGCGGCAAAAGACAGCCAGAACCCGGCAGATAACACCGATGCCGGATCAAGCAGTAAAACCCCCAGCAGGGCCAGCGCCAGGATCGTCGGCGGCGGCAGACGAAAACGAAACAGCAGTGACAGCATGACGATACTCAGCATGATCAGTGCCCGCTGCGCCGGTACCGCAAAACCCGATAAGGCCGCATAAAAAGCCGCTACCAGCAAGGCTATCGCTGCCGCAGCGCGTGGTGCAGCAAGGAAAAGGGGCAGTTTTCCCAGCCGTGACCAGCTAAACCGCGCAAGAAAAAAGATAAAACCGGCCAGCAGACCGATATGCAGACCTGAAATTGCCATGAGATGGTTGGTGCCGGTGGCACGAAACACCTGCCATTGATCTGGAGTGATATTTCCGCGCTCACCCAGCGCCAGCGCCAGCAGGATGCCGGCATACGTTCGATCCGGAGTAAGTGATTTCAGGCGATCATAGATTTTCTGGCGCAAGACCGTGAGCGGATAGCTTGAAACAGCCTTATCCAGCAGGCGGGCAAACTGCTTTTTTCGGTACTTTACCCGCACATAACCGGTTGCGCGGATTTTCTTCTGGTATAACCAGCCTTCATAATCGAAACCACCCGGATTCATAAAACCATGCGGCTGCTTCAACCTTACCCAGAATTGCCAGCGCTGCCCTGCTTTGACGCTTTGCCTGTTATGCACTTTTTTATTCCAGCGAGAAGCGCGGTGATACCAGCTAAGGCGAACCCGGGCAGGAAAATCGAGTTGCCGATTTTGATAACGAATGGATTCAATATCCAGTTCAAACCGCTGCTTGTGCTGATCTTCATACGGTATCGTTGCGATTACCCCGGTAAGCTGCAGGTCCCTGCCCTGCAGTTCCGCTGGCAGGCTGATATCCAGTACCCCGTGTGCCCGCCACAGGGCCCACAAAAACCCGAGCAAAAACAGTAAGAGGATACGAAAATACCGGGAAATAAAAGGAAGAAAAGCTGTCAGCAGCA
>JALUTJ010000507.1 GCA_027057985.1 Chromatiales bacterium | reverse complement strand
CAGGATATCGCCATTACCGTTGGTCGCCTTGAGCAACCACATGTGCAGCAGGCCTGTGTGGGTTGTGGTCTGTGCGAGCGATCCTGTATCCAGATTCCGCAGGCAATTCGAATTATTCCAGATCATATAAGAAGCTAAAGCATTATCGTTATTATTGGGGTAGAAGATTTGATGAAAGCAGTGATGATGAAAGTACAACGACACCTGAATAAATTACGCTGGGTCAGTTTGACCCTGGTATTCAGTATGCTGATTCTTCTACCTTTTTTACACCTGTATCAGACCTATGAAGCAGCGCATGCCTATGACCTGCTGACACCTGCTGAGAAACGTATATCAGATAGCATGGAGTGGTTGAGTAGTCCTTTTGTTGATGATCCGGCAACGGATCTGAACAATCTAAAGGGAACAACCTGGTCAGGTACCCTGTTTGGTGTCAAGCTCAGTGATCCGCTTGCTGTCGTTGGGCAGATAGCTGCAGGTAAAACCGTTTATCTGCCATTTTTACTTACTGCCCTGATACCGATTATTCTGACGCTGATCTTCGGTCGTTTTTACTGTGGCTGGATTTGCCCGGCAACCTTTATCTATGAGCTGAATGATAACCTGGCAACCTGGTTGCGTAAGGCCGGTATCCCGGTTGGCAGGCGTAAGCTGGACTTTCGTATCAAGTATCTGGTGTTGCTGATGGGCATTATCATATCGGCGGCAACCGGGATGATAGCCTTTGCCTCCATTTATCCACCTGCCTTACTGGGCCGGGAAATTTATTATGCGATTGCCCTGAGTGGTTTCGGTTCTGGTATGGTGTTTTTTTTACTGACCCTGTTATTTGACCTGATGGTAACGCGACGTGGTTTCTGTCGTTATGTCTGCCCGGGTGGCGCACTTTATTCCCTGCTGGGTCACTTCCGCCTGTTCCGCATACGACGTGATGTCACACAATGTAATGACTGCGCAAAATGTAATGTCGTTTGCCAGTTCGGACTGGATCCGCTGCGGGATAACTTTTCCCAGGAATGTAATAACTGTACTGCGTGTATTGCCGTCTGCCCCACGGATGCGCTTTCATTTACGCTGGATTTTAAAGACCAGAAAAATCAGGGGCCGGGTCATCTTGGCCATGAATACAAGCGTAAACACGGCATACAGGATAATGGCAATGAAAAGGCGTAATTTTTTACAGAAGCTTTTACTCGCTGTTGGGGTGACAGGTTTTAGCAGTTTGCCTTTTGGCATTGCCCAGTTGATGTATCCAAAGCCGGTAAGAAAACCTTCGGCCAACCATATTCCACTACCAGGAGCACTGGAAGATATCGAAAAATTCAATCAGGCCTGTATCGGCTGTGGTCTCTGTGGAGAAGTTTGTCCACCCAGGTGTGTACTTTTCAATAAACATGAAGGCGGGGTTGAATCGAATAAGCCTTATATTGATCCAGCTTTGAAGAGCTGTATTCTCTGTGGCTACTGTATGGAGATATGTCCAACGGAAGCATTAACGGTTACTCCAATCCGTAAAGTTAAAATGGGTGTTGCACAGATTGATCGTGCTGCCTGTTACCCCTGGGTGGATAAGGGTATCTGCGGCGCCTGCGTTGCAGTCTGTCCACTGGGTAGTGATGCGATTGCTTACAAGTTTGGTAATTTTTACCGGCCCGTGGTAAAAGATGGTTGTGTTGGCTGTGGTCAGTGTGTGGAAGTTTGTCCTGAGCCAAGTCTGCCAATTCGTATCGTTACTGGCACAGACAGTAAGGTGGCTCGCCACGGTGTTGGTTTTAACCAGGACTACAAGTGGCAGCACCAGAATCAGTTAAAATATTAATAACAGGATATCACTATCAGTAATCTATACTCTGGTTTTTATTGATGGTAGTAATAAAAATGAGAAGACTATTAAAAACGACTGTTATCTTTTTTCTATTCTTTTACCTGATAAGCGCAGAAGCTCATCATGTACTGGGGCGACCTTCCTATAGTCTGGGAGAAGACTCCAATACTCCGCCAAGTATGCAGGTTGAAACCCAGATCGGGGATTATTATGTGACCTATATGGTTTTTCCGGCTTTTCCAAAACCCAATGAAGCCGGCCGGGTTAATCTTTATGCCAGCCGTATCGATAATGGTAAACCCTTTGATGGTAAGGTGACCTTCAAGGTTAGAAATGACAGCTGGTTCTCATCCAAAGAGGAAACACTGGGTACCCAGTCTATCGATGATGGTGTTTTTCGTCAGGGCTTTTTATTTAAAGAAGGTGGAGCCTATATTATCACTGCATCATTCGAGTCAGGTGGCGAACCCTACACC
>JALUTJ010000506.1 GCA_027057985.1 Chromatiales bacterium | reverse complement strand
CGGCTATTCCAAAGACGGCACACGTGGTTGCACTTGATGTGCTGGGAAAGCAGGTTTCTACCGAGCAACTGGCCGATGAACTGAAAAAATGGCAGTCTGGTGGTCAGGATATTGCCCTGTTGATTGGCGGGCCGGAAGGACTGGCCGATGCCTGTCTGCAAAAGGCACAACAGAAAATTTCCCTCTCCCGCTTGACCCTGCCGCATCCGCTTGTTCGCGTCGTGGTGGCCGAGCAACTCTATCGTGCCTCGACCATTCTCAGGGGGCATCCTTATCATAAGTAAGCTGTAAAACAACACCACAGCAGTTTTTTACCGCAAAGGCGCAAAGAACGCAAAGAAATATTTTGCTGACCGCCAGGTCAGACTTTAGTATGACAAAAAAATATCCATAGTATTTATTTTTTTTACAACACACTATTCACGACACGTTATACGCTATACCGGGCCGCTCGACGATTTCATCCCTGAAACAGGGTTTGGGTGAGGGGGGAATAAATGAAGGAGAGGGCGTTTATTTTGTCGGCTCCGCTTCGCTTGAGCCGACCTGTGTCTCTATACGTTTGTGGTAAGATTTAAAAACACATTCTTTAAATTTCGCTTATCATTACTAAATTGTTATGCAAAAAGAACCTCACCTCTACCTTGCTTCACAATCTCCCCGTCGCCAGGAACTGTTACGACAGCTCGGGATACGTTTTAAAGTTATTAACGTGGATATTGATGAAACCCCGCTGCCCGATGAGGATTCCTATGATTACGTGATTCGGCTGGCCAGGGCCAAGGCTTTAGCGGGCTGGCAGCAACAGCGCGGGCAGGGTATTCCTGTACTCGGCTCGGATACCGCGGTGGTGGTGGACAGTAAAATCCTGGGTAAACCTTCCGCTGTGCAGCAGGCTGAACAAATGCTATCGCAGCTTTCGGGCAATACCCATGAGGTAATGAGTGCCGTCGCGCTGGCGCTGGATGGGGCCGAAGCCACGGAGCCTGAACTATTATTCTGCCTCAATGTCAGCAAGGTAAGCTTTCGTGAATTAACCACAGAAGAAATACGGTATTATGCCGCTTCTGCCGAATCCCGCGACAAGGCGGGTGCCTATGCGATACAGGGGCAGGCTGCCGCCTTTATCACGCATCTATCGGGGAGTTATTCCGGGGTCATGGGGCTGCCGCTGTATGAAACCGCTGAACTTCTGCATCAGGTGGGTATCAGCATGGATTCCTTAGTAGTATCATAGGCTTAGAAGCGGATTGAAGGAAAAATATGAGCGAAGAATTACTGATTAATGTGACCCCGCAGGAAACCCGGGTAGCCTATGTCGAAAATGGCATGTTGCAGGAAGTGCATATCGAACGCGAACGCAAGCGTGGCCTGGTAGGCAATATATATAAAGGTAAGGTCAGCCGGGTACTGCCGGGGATGCAGGCAGCTTTTCTCGATGTCGGACTGGAGCGTACCGCCTTTTTACATGTCTCGGATATTGCCCAGGCCAGTAGCAGGAACGGTGACGATAATGAGCCTTCCGATATTATCCGTGAGTTGTTGCGTGAAGGTCAGGAATTGCTGGTTCAGGTAGTTAAGGATCCCATGGGCACCAAGGGGGCACGCCTGACTACACAGATTTCTTTTCCTTCACGTTACCTGGTCTATATGCCGGGCATTGTTCATGTGGGTATTTCTCAACGCATCGAGGATGAGGCAGAGCGGCAGCGGCTCAAGGACATTATCAACGAGTATGCCGATGAATTTATTCCTGGTGGTTACATTGCGCGAACCGTCGCAGAAGGTATCAGTAAAGAAGCTATCTACAAGGACATGCAGTTCTTGCAGAAAATCTGGTCCAATATTCTTGAGTTCAACCAGACGGCAAAGTATGGCACCCTGATCCATGAAGACATGTCACTGGTAATGCGTACCATGCGTGATCTCAGTGGTATCGAGATTGAAAAGATTCGCATCGATTCCCGCTCAACCTATGACAAGGTCAAGAAATTTGCTGGCAAATTTATGCCCGAGCTGGTTGATCGAATTGAACATTATCCCGGTGAGCGCCCCATTTTTGATCTCTACGGTATTGAAGATGAAATCCAGAAGGCTCTGGAACGCAAGGTGCCATTAAAATCAGGTGGCTACCTGATTATCGATCAAACCGAGGCCATGACGACTATCGATGTGAATACCGGTGGTTTTGTTGGTCATCGTAATCTTGAGGAAACGATTTTTAAAACCAACCTGGAGTCGGCACAGGCAATTGTACGGCAACTGCGGCTACGTAACCTTGGCGGTATTATCATTATTGACTTTATCGATATGACCGATCCGGAACATAAGCGCCAGGTGATGCGGGCACTGGAAAAATACCTGGATAAGGATCGTGCTCGGACCAATGTCTGTGATGTTTCGGCACTTGGCCTGGTAGAGATGACCCGTAAGCGTACCCGCGAAAGCCTGGAACATATTCTTTGTGAACCCTGCCCTTATTGCAAGGGGCGCGCATCGGTTCGTACAGCGGAGACGGTCTGTTATGAGATATTTCGTGAAATTATTCGTGAGGCCAGGCAGTTTGATGCCCAGGAATTCCTGGTACTGGCTTCACAGTCCGTGGTCGATATGATGCTGGATGAAGAGTCGACCAGTATTGCAGAACTGGAAGACTTTATTGGTAAGCCCATTCGCTTCCAGGTTGAAACTGAATATAACCAGGAGCATTTTGACGTTGTATTGATGTAGCTACAGGCTCTAAAGAAAGCCTGTACTGGCATGTATTACGACAGGAAAAGCGGTTAAATGAAAAAATATCACCCACTGTTTCATAAGCTTAAGGCTATTGTTGGTTATAGCATAGCTACGGTGGTGATCATTATTGCACTGGCTGTATCGGGTTTGCGCCTGTTAATGACAACGGCAGACCTTTACCAGCAGGAAGTCGAGCAGCTGGCTTCATCTCTGTTACAGCAACCGGTAAAAATCAGTACCATGGATGCTCGCCTTAGTGGTCTGGTACCAACTCTTATCTTTCGTAATGTCAGTCTACTTTCACAGGACAGAAAAAAATCACTGCTGGATTTATCGCGCATCGATGTTGGGTTGTCGGTAGATGCGCTGTTATTTAAACGTGAAATCGTTCCGGTGCAGGTAACGGTCAAAGGACTGGATCTGCGTGTTAGCCGCAATGTTCAGGGCAAGATATCTATCAAGGGACTGGATATCGATGCCTTGCTGGCAAAAGACAGGAAACAGAAAGATAGCAGCTCTGTTTTAAATCGCCTGTTATCACAAAAAGCCGAGCTGGCTTTTGAAGATAGCACCTTGAGCTGGAAAGATGAACAGAATGCCGGGCTGTTCTGGTTCTTCGATCAAATCAATATTCTGTTAAAGAAAACAGAAAATCGCCAGCAGTTGCTGTTATCCAGTCGATTGCCGGCAGAGCTGGGCGAGCAGTTAAAACTTGCCATTGATCTCGAGGGCAAACTGGATAAGCCAGAAAGCTGGCAGGTAAAGTCTTATCTGAAAACAGACGCACTTAAACTCCAGCCACTGCAACGCTATATCAAAAATAAAAAAATCAAACTGCATAAGGGCAGTCTGGGTATAGAGTTATGGGCAGACTGGAAGCATAAACAGTTGACACGGCTCAGTGGTGATGTGTCTCTGCAAAATCTGTCTTATCATTTTACAAAGAAAGACAGGGTTAATCTTCGTTATGTTTCAGCCGTGTTTGATGCAGTGCAGGCTAATAACAAAGCCTGGAACGTCAGTGTTGAACAACTGGCCTATAAAAGCAAGCAGCAGTTATTGAAAGATGCCAGTTTTTCCATGCTGGTTGATTATAAAGATAATAATCTCGATACCCTGATACTGAATGCAGCCAGGCTGAAGCTGGATACGCTGTCAAAGATCATTATCGATACGCACCTGCTGGAAAAAAAGCAGGAAAAGATGGTGCAACAACTTGCAATGCAGGGTGAAATAGATGAGATGTCGTTGATCTGGCGTGATAACCGGGTAGAAAAACTACAGGGTGATGTTAATGACTTTGCCATGAAGGCATGGAAGAACCTGCCCAATCTCTCCGGTATACAGGGGAGTATTGAATATAATAATGGTAGTGGCCGAATTACCCTTGCCTCGACAAGGGCAATACTCGGTTTTCCATTATTATTTCGCAATGACTTCAAGCTGCAGCAACTTTCTGCAGAAATGGCTTTTATGAATACCCCGCAGGGAATCCTGCTGGATATTGAAAAAGTACGAACACAGAACAGTGATGTGAATGCCGAGTCCAGGGTAAAGCTCTGGATACCTGACAAAGGTTCTGCTTATATGGACTTGCAGGCCTATATCAGTGATGCCAATATAGCTGCAATTCCAGAGTTTCTGCCGGTGAGTATAATGAGCAATGACCTGGTGAAATGGCTGGACAAGGCTTTCGTTAAAGGTAAGGTAAGTAAGGGAACGGTTATTTACAATGGTACGCTTGCCGCTTTTCCTTTTAATGATCGGCAGGGCACCTTTTCTGTTGATGTTGCTGCCAGCGATTTTACCCTGCATTATCAGGATGGCTGGCCCGATATTACCCGCGCCAATGTCGATGGCCTGTTTACCGGGCAGGGCATGCAGCTACACCTGAGTGAAGGGCTGGTTGAGAAAAATCGCATGATTGACTCGCAGGCGGACATTGCTTCCTTTGCCAACGCCCTGTTAAAAGTCAGGATCAATGCCTCTGGTAATGCCGCTGCTACCACCGAGTTTCTGGTCAACAGCCCGATACTGGAAAATGCCCGTGAAACGGTAAAAAGTTTTCGTATCGGCGGTAAGGTAAAAACAAGCGTTAATCTTGCTATTCCGCTTGACAGTGAAATGGCAGAAAAAACCCCCATTCGTTATAACGGTACCTCCAGGCTGGATAATTTTTCTCTCTCTATGCTTGGAGACAGGCTGGATATCCGCAATGGCGAGGGGGAAATCAGTTTCAACGAAAAGGGACTCAGTAGTAAAAATCTTGCAGCAAAATTTATCGGTAAGCCAACCGAATTTGAATTATTGACCGAAAAAGATGGTAAGGCGGTACGCCTGAGTGCAAAAGGAAAAATATTGCCTGCAGAAATAATGAAGCGCTTTGCCTTACCTGCTGCAGATAAAATCAGCGGTGAAACTTTTTACCGGGCAAACTTTTACTTTCCAGCTAAAAGTAGAAAGAATGTCTATCCACGTTTGCAGCTAAAAACCTCGTTGCGCGGTATAAAAAGTACCCTGCCAGAGTTTCTCTACAAGAAACCCGGTTCCAGAAACGATACTGAGTTTACTGCCCGTTTTGTAAAGAATAGCCGAGTACAGCTTGGACTGGCATTTATCAAAAAGGGTTCATTTATTCTTGAACTGGATAATAGTGGCAAGCAAAGTCGTTTAACCCGGGCTGCAATTTCATTTTCTGCAAGAAAGGCGCGGCTTCCACGTAAACGTCTTCTTTATATCGATGGCGCTCTGTCACGTTTTACCCCGGAAAAATGGAATAAGGCACTAAACCTTGGTAAGTATAAAGATGTCAGTACACTTGTTACGATACCGGTCGCCCTGAATATGAGCCGGTTAAAAATTATTACCAGCAAGAAGAAAGAAAAAAAATCTGCTAGTAGCCTGAACCCGATCAAACTACCGACTATTGAAGGGATTATCAGGAAACTCTATCTGAACAAACTCTATCTTGGCAGGCTTGACTTTACCACTTCGAAATACCGTTATGGACTTAAACTGGATGAGTTTATTCTTTCGGCTCGTAATATGAAGTTGACCGGTACCGGCCGTTGGCAGTATCGTAATCGCAAACACAGTAGCAGTGTTAAACTGACCATGCACAGCCTTAATTTTGGCGGCATGCTCAAGGACCTGGACTATGCGGTGGTCATTCGTGATGGGGAGGCACGTTCACTGGTTAACGCAAACTGGAACGATTCACCCAATAATTTTAGCCTGAAAAAATTAAAGGCAGATATTCAGCTTAATATTAAGAATGGTAATATCAGCAAGGTCGATGCAGGAGCCGGGCGCCTGCTGGGCTTATTCAGCCTTTCGGCATTACCAAAAAAACTGACCGGGGATTTCAAGGAAACGGTAAAAGAAGGTTTCAGCTTTGATAAGGCAGACGGTAAAATACATATCGAGCAGGGTGATGCCTATACCGATGATTTTACTATTATCAGCTCGGTAGCAAAGATTCAGGTCAGTGGGCGAACCGGACTGGTAGCGCAGGATTATGAAAACGTGGTTGAGGTTACCCCGGAAGTTGGTAGTGGTGTCGCCGGTGTTACCGCCTTACTGGTAAACCTGCCAGCAGGTATCGGGGTCTGGTTGCTGGACAAGTTAACCGGAGAGCAGTTTAACAAGGCATCAACCAAAATCTATGAAATAACCGGTACATGGGAAAAACCGGAAATAAAGCAAATTAACCTCGAAGTTGAATCTGAACAAGATGAAGAAGATCAGCAATAAAATATATCGCCACTATAAATATCTATTTATACTGGCTGGGTTACTCTTTACCACAGTGGCACTGGCGGCTGAGAGTTATGTGCTCAAGGCAAATGAATGGGCGGTACCAAGACAGGCGACAACCCTGCTCAATATGCCCGCGATCCATCAGACCATGTCTGTTTTGAGTAATAATCCGGATAGCTATTTAATTTTAAAGTATCCGGGTGGTGATGAAGGCACGCTGTGGGTCAATGAGCTCAGAAGCTGGTTGATTGCACTTGGACTCTCCTCGCGGCGCATCGAAACAGAGCCGGGGAGCGCAATCTCTACCAGCATTACACTTGAAGTTATTCATTCTCATCCCTAAATAACAAGGCAGGTTTATGTTCAGGGCAGTCGCAGTACAGATGGCCTCGGGTACCAATATCCGGGCGAATTTATCAGAAGCAGAAAAACACATTCATAAAGCAAGTAAAGCAGGGGCAAAACTTGTGGTATTGCCGGAAAACTTTGCTTTTATGGGGATGCATGACAGTGATCAGCTGGAGATAGCAGAAATCGAAGCTGAAGGTCCTGTTCAGGCATTTCTCTCGGAACAGGCAAAAAAACACGCTATCTGGCTGGTTGGTGGAACCCTGCCATTGAAAAGTGAAGATACAGGTAAAGTTTACTCGGCATGCCTGGTTTTCAATGATAAGGGTGAACAGATCGCCCGTTACAACAAGATTCATCTTTTTGATGTTTCACTGGCCGAACATAATGAAACTTATCACGAGTCCGAGTATGTAATGGCTGGAGACACACCGCTACTGGTAGAAACGCCATTTGCCCGTATTGGTGTTGCTATCTGTTACGATTTGCGTTTCCCTGAATTATTCCGTCGCCTGGTCAATATGGGAGCTGAAGTGATTGTTGTTCCTTCAGCCTTTACCGCGATTACCGGGGCGGCACACTGGGAAGTGCTGTTACGGGCACGGGCAATTGAAAACCTGAGCTACATCGTTGCGGCAGACCAGGGTGGCTACCATG
>JALUTJ010000505.1 GCA_027057985.1 Chromatiales bacterium | reverse complement strand
TTGTTAGACAGGAGACTGACCTACTCACAACAGGATATTTTGCAGCAAAATGTTATGAGTGACCGTCGATTTCACGGATGAAATCGTCGATAGGCCAGGGATGGCGTATAGCGTGTCGCGAATAACGTTTTGCGAGAAAAATATCCGCTGATATTTTATTTTTGTCAAATTGAAATCTGACCTGCCTCAAGCCTTATACCATAGAGGCACGGCGGTTATTTTATAAAATCGCCATTATCGCTGCTTTGAGATCATCCATTGATTTACAGGCATTGATTTTTTCACTATTTAATCCCTGTTCCAGTTTGTTACCCTGTAACCTGAAAATAACCGGGAAAGCGGTTTCTATGTCCGGATATTTTTTTCTGAATTCATCTCGATGTAGAAATTCATATTCCACATCCAGCCCCTCGATAAACTCCTTCCATTCACTGCGCTCACTGAGGTAGGAATGGGATATGGCACACAGGTTACATTCATAGGTTTGGGGCGAAAATATCTTGTGGGCAATATCGGCAAGGGTATTGAACATGCCGCTATCTGCGTTATAAACAAAAACCAGTTTCTGGCGCATTATTTTGCCCCTGCCATCCCCAGGCGAAAACCTTTCAGGATCAACAATACCCAGGGCGTACCATGCAAAAAGAGATCAAAAATATCGATTGGCCGTGACAGGCCACCATCCATTAACATCTTTATTTTCTGCCAGACATGCGGCTCCGGAAGAAAGGGTGCCAGCCCAAGCGTCAAACAAATTATTAATAGCGTACTAAAGGGAATTTTATCTAACCAGTTCATTCTGTTTCCTTCTCAATTTATGACATCCAGCAAATGTGGATAACGTTGTAAATCTTCTGCCCTGTCAAGATCATGCATCAAGGCAAGCTCATGCAGTGTATAATGCCTCCTTTCAAGAACCTTCCTGCTCTCACTAAACACCGTATTACTGCCCCAGCGAATACCCCGGAATAGTTCAGGTATAAATCGAGACAGCCCAATCAGAACATAGCCGCCATCTTCTGCAGGGCCAAGCACGCAGTCACTGCTATCGAGTGCAGCAAAAGCCTGCTCGATATAATGATGATCCAGTTTTGGACAGTCGGTACCAATCAGGACTACCTTGTCATATTGCTGCAGTGCCAGCGAAAATGCCAGTGCCATTCTTTCACCCAGATCGGCACCCGACTGATCGGAAAGTTCAATATCAAAGGCTTTTTCGCAGTCAAGAAAAAAACCATGCTGACGATGAGGGCTACAGCAAAGTTCAATATCACTTTCTTTAATCGCGGCAACACGTTGTAAAGTATCCTTTACCAGAAACTGATGCAGCTTCAGTGACTGTTCCTCAGAATACTGTGGCTGTAATCTTGTTTTGACCCTGCCCTTTTCTGGTGTGCGGGTAAAAACAATGAGTTTATTCCTGTTTTTCATCTCAGTGATATTGCCGTGCCAGTTTATCAGCACTTACACCCAGCCAGAATGCCAGGCGTAGCCACCACATCAGTAAAATCGTTTTGATTATACCGTTTTTCTCCCAGCGACGACTGGAAGTTACCAGTTTTTCCCGGAGGCAGGCCGGTGGGGAAACTTGCTTTAATTTTTTGCTGATATCAATATCTTCCATCAAAGGCAAAGCGGAAAAACCTGCCACTTTGTTAAAGGTCGTTTTTTTTACAAAGATACCCTGATCTCCGGTGGCAATACCCGTTATACATGAACGCAGATTCATCATAACAGCTATCAGACTAAACATAAGGTGTGAACCCGAAAGCCGGACATTGAATCGGCCCCATGCTTTTTGTTGTAATGCTTTTTGAATATGCACAACTGCATTCTCAGGCAATACAGTATCAGCATGCAGAAACCATAAAGTATCATAGCGTGCAGATTCAGCACCTCTATTCATCTGTTCTGCACGGCCGGGAGTAGATACAATCAACCTGTCCGTTAAAGGCTCTACGATTAATAATGTGTTATCGCTACTGCCACCATCCACCACGATAACCTCGTGTCCCTGGTGTCGATAAACCTGTAATTGCTGAAGCAGGTTTTCAATGGCAGCCTCTTCATTTAATACGGGGATAATGATTGATATTAATTGAGTTTGCATTTAATCCAGCTTACCTTAAACCACAGAGGCACATAGAGTGACAGGTCGGTTCAGGGAACAAAGTGACGGAACCGACAACACAAAAAACCTGTTTCTTTGCGGTGAATCATTTTGAAGAGGTTTTAACGCCGTTATCAGGCTTGTCACGATTCATGGAGCGCACCACCGCAGCTTGACCCTTGCCCTGCGGTACACCCATAGCAATGA
>JALUTJ010000504.1 GCA_027057985.1 Chromatiales bacterium | reverse complement strand
CCCTGGCCCTGATTCCAACCGATACCAAAGGGGTGGAAATCGGTAACCGTCATTTCCCGCTGAATATGGTCTTTATGAATGGCCCCAACTATGGCAAAGACGTTTTTATTCCCTTGGACTGGATCATTGGCGGGGCCGAGAAAGCCGGTCAGGGCTGGCGTATGCTGATGGAGTGCCTCTCTGACGGGCGTGGTATCTCCCTGCCTGCGCTGTCAACCGGTGCCGGTAAACTCTCCAGTCTTGCCGTGGGTGCCTATGCCCGGGTGCGGCAACAGTTCAAACTGCCGATTGGCAAGTTCGAGGGGGTCGAAGAAGCCCTGGCTCGTATTGGTGGCCTTAGCTATAGCATGGATGCCGCTCGTTCCCTTACCCTGGTGGCACTGGATAACGGCGAAAAACCTTCGGTTATCTCCGCGGTGGTCAAATACCATCTAACCGAAATGATGCGCAAGGTCGTCAATGATGCCATGGATGTACTCGGTGGTTCCGGTATCTGCCTTGGCCCGAAAAATATCCTGGGTCGTGCCTATCAGGCCATTCCTATCAGCATAACCGTTGAGGGTGCCAATATTCTGACCCGCTCTATGATTATCTTTGGTCAGGGCGCTATCCGCAGTCATCCTTATATCTACAGGGAACTCGAATCCCTGTCCGAACACGATCATAACGAGGCACTGCGCATGTTCGATCGTGCCCTGTTTGGTCATATTCATTTCTTTATCACCAATACCCTGCGCTGCTTCTTCCATGGTATTACCCATGCCTTCTTTCTCCGCGCACCCTCCGGGGTCAAACGCAGGGTTAAACCCTACTACAAACAGGCTACCCGTATGAGTGCTTCTTTTGCACTGGTCACTGATGTCTCATTGATGATGCTCGGCGGTGCCTTGAAGCGTAAGGAAAAGATCTCAGCTCGTCTTGGTGATATTCTCAGTCATCTTTATCTACTGTCCGCGGTGCTCAAGCACTTCCAGGACCAGGGAGAACATGATTCAGATCTGCCTTTTGTTGAATGGGCCTGTCAGTATCACCTGCAACGTATCCAGACTGCCTTTAACGGCTACCTGCATAATTTTCCTAATCGTCCGGTAGCATGGCTACTACGCTGGGTTATCTTCCCCTGGGGTCGCCTCTATGCGCCACCGGGAGACCGGCTCGGACACAAGGTTGCCAACCTGCTTATCAATCCCTCTGAGATGCGTAACCGCCTTACTCGAGGTGTCTTTATTCCTGAAGGAGAAAACGAAGCGATCAACCAGCTGGAAATCGCTTTCAGAAAGGTGGTGGATGCTGCGCCGGTGGAGAAGAAAATTCGCGCCTTCCAGAAAACGTTCACGCCGGAATATGCCGGTTATGATGCCATGATCCAGGCCGCGCATGAACAGAACATTATCGACAAGGACGAGCTCTTCCTCTTGCAGGAGGCAAATAATGCCCGTACCCAGGTCATTGCTGTGGATGATTTTAGTTTTGATTTAAAACGTAAATAACCGGACCCAATATTATGGATAATCCCGTAGAGAAAAAAAGCATACCCGAACCCGTCTATATCGTTGATGGCAGTCGTACCCCGTTCTTAAAAGCGCGGGGCAAACCCGGTCCCTTTGCCGCGGTTGACCTTGCACTGGGCTGCGGACGGCCTTTAATGGCAAGACAACCCTTTAATGCCGATCAGCTTGATGAAGTTGTCGTTGGCTGCATGATGCCCGGACCAGATGAAGCCAATATCGGTCGTGTTTTTGCACTTCGACTTGGCTGTGGCAAGAAAGTCCCCGGCTGGACCGTACAGCGTAACTGTGCCTCTGGCATGCAGGCACTGGATTCCGCCGCCAAGGACATTGCGCTGGGACGAGCTAACCTGGTACTGGCCGGCGGCATCGAATCCATGAGCCATGCCCCGGTGCTCTATAACCATGACATGGTGGCTTTTCTGGGTCGGTTGTCAATGGCAAAAACCTTGCCGGATAGACTCAAAGCCTTTGCCTCGTTCAAGCCGCGTATGCTCAAACCCATTATTGGTTTATTACGCGGTTTAACCGACCCGGTAGTTGGGCTATCCATGGGACAGACCGCAGAAAATATTGCGCATCGCTTTGGTATCGATAGACATGCCATGGACAGCTATGCCGTCGAAAGTCATCTGCGCCTGGCTGCTGCACAAAAAGAAAACCGTTTAACCGAGATTGAAGCCATTTATGATAACAAAGGACATGCCTATCTCGAAGATGATGGTGTTCGTGCCGATTCAACAGTAGAAAAACTGGCTAAACTTCGCCCGGTCTTCGATCGCCAGTTTGGTAATGTTACGGCAGGCAACAGCGCCCAGATTACCGATGGTGCGGCCATGCTGTTACTGGCCAGTGAAGCGGCAATAAAAGAATTCAAATTACCTGTCATGGGCAGGATTATCGACAGTCACTGGGCCGGACTGGAACCGGCACAGATGGGGCTGGGCCCGGTGCATGCCACAACTCCCATTCTCACCCGTAATGAACTAGCTCTCGATGATATCGATTACTGGGAAATTAATGAAGCCTTTGCAGGACAGGTACTTGCCTGCCTTGCCGCATGGGAAGATGAGGATTACTGCAAAGCTGAACTCGAACTCGATAAAGCCCTGGGCAGTATCGACAGGGCCCGACTGAATGTCGATGGCGGGGGTGTCAGCCTGGGACATCCTGTAGGTGCCAGTGGTGCGCGCATCGTACTGCATCTTTTGCACGTGCTGGAGCAGAACAAGGCAAAACGTGGTATCGCCACACTCTGTATTGGTGGTGGTCAGGGTGGCAGTATGCTGGTTGAACGTGGTAAATAATTCAGGCTAACGAATCGGGATAATCAAATGGCCAAAAAAACTTATAAACACTGGAAAGTTGTCAAAGATGATGAAGGTATTGCCTGGTTACATCTGGACATACCAAAGAGCAGTGCCAATACACTCGGGGAACAAACACTGATTGAACTCGATGCTATTATCTCCACATTAGCAGAAGAAAATCCAAAAGGTGTGGTCTTTCTTTCCGACAAGGAAAGTGGTTTTATTGCCGGCGCTGATATCAATGAATTTACAACCTTTGACTCCGAAGATGCCGCACTGGAGAATATTCAGCGTGCTCACAGTATTTTCAACAATATCGAAAAACTGCCCTGCCCGACCATTGCCCTGATTCATGGCTTTTGTCTCGGTGGCGGGCTAGAACTGGCGCTGGCCTGTAAATATCGCATTGCCGAGCAGGACAGTGCCAAACTTGGCCTACCTGAAGTCAAGCTCGGTATTCATCCCGGTTTCGGCGGCAGTATCCGTAGTATCGAACGCATGGGCAGTTTTGCCGCGCTGGACCTGATGCTCACCGGACGTACCCTCGATGCCCGTAGAGCAAAACGAACCGGGCTGGTGAATTATGCTGTACCCGAACGTCACCTGCTAAAAGCCGCAAGGGAAACCGTACTACACCCGCCTCATACAGCGAAACTGCCATGGTGGGAAACACTTATCCGGCTTTCATTTATTCGCCCGCTGGTGGCAAATATGATGCGTAAAAAAGTGGCGGCAAGAGCAGCGAAAGAACATTACCCTGCCCCCTATGCCATTATCGATCTCTGGCAAAAGTATGTTGGTAATCGCGAGGCTTACCTGCGTGAAGAAGCAAAATCCATTGCTCATCTGCTACTGGGTTATACCGCACAGAATCTTATCCGGGTTTTCAAACTGTCTGAAACATTGAAGTCACTCGGCAAGGATAAATCATTCAATGTTAAACATATCCATGTTATCGGTGGCGGGGTTATGGGTGGTGATATTGCTATCTGGTGCGCCCTGCAGGGCTTCGATGTCACCATCCAGGATCAACGCCATGAAACCCTCGCTGCAGTGCTTAAACGTGCCGCAAAACTCTACCAGCGTAAGTTGAAAGATCGGCGCAAAGTCAAAAATACACTGGACAGGCTAATGCCCGATATTCATGGTTATGGCCTGACCAAAGCCGATGTAGTCATCGAAGCCATTTTTGAAGATGTCGAAGTCAAAAGCAACCTGTTCAGAGAAATTGAACCAAAGCTCAAGCGTACCACAATAATTGCCACGAATACCTCAAGTATTCCACTTGAAGAGCTTGCCCCGGCCCTGAAAAAACCGGATCGTCTGGTTGGCCTGCATTTCTTTAACCCGGTTGCAAAAATGCCACTGGTTGAAATCGTCGTTGGTAACAAGACCAGTAAAAAAGCGAAACAGACCGCAATGGCGCTGACAAAACATATTCGCCGCCTGCCCCTGCCCGTCACCAGTACCCCCGGGTTTCTGGTCAATCGTATCCTTATGCCCTATTTAACCGAAGCCGTTACCCTGTACGAAGAAGGTGTCCCCCCGGCCCTGATTGACAAGGTTGCGCTTAAGTTTGGCATGCCCATGGGCCCGATTGAACTTGCCGATACGGTTGGACTGGATATCTGTCTTAAAGTGGCCGAGAACCTGGCGCAATCCATGCCAATCAGTATCTCAAAAACCCTGCAGGAACTGGTCAATAAAAAACAGCTGGGTAAGAAAACCGGCAAGGGGTTTTATGAATTCAAAAAAGGCAAGGCAGTTAAACCTTCTATTAGCAACAGCCCGGTAAGTGATGAAGATATTCAAAATCGACTCATTGCGCGCCTGCTCAATGAAACCATTGCCTGCCTTCGCGAGAAAGTGGCAGAGTCTGAAGACCTGATCGATGCAGGCATTATCTTTGGCACTGGTTTTGCCCCGTTCACAGGTGGTCCCTTACACTATATCGAATATAAGGGGCAGGAAAACCTGCTAGCCATGCTAAGGCAACTTGAACAAAAATATGGAGATCGCTTTAAACCTGATGCCGGTTGGGAAAGTATTCAGCCGAGTCAATAACAAGGGCATGCGTTATGACAGAGAAGCAGGACTATATCACACCAATATCTGCAAGTAATTTATCCGATCTTTTCTATGAACGGGTTAAACGCTCAGCTGAGAAAATTGCCTGCCAGTACTTCAATCAGGAACAGCAACAATGGATAGATCTGAGCTGGAATGATATTGCCAGCGAAGTACGACGCTGGCATAACGCATTTCGTCATGAAGGGTTACAAAAAGGCGATCGTGTCGCCATTATGATGTCCAACTGCCCTGACTGGGTTATTTTTGATCAGGCAGCCTATAGTCTGGGGCTGGTCGTGGTACCGGTATATACTAATGACCGGGCTGAAAACATCCGATACATCCTTGAAGATGCCGATGTAAAGATTTTCTTTATCCAGGATCCGGATCGTTGCGATTCTTTATTGAACCAGCAACTACAACAGGAATTACCCAATCTTAAGCGTATCGTGACGCATGCTAATATCACCGGCTATTCCCACCCGCTACTGAAACAGGCTAATGACTGGCTGCCCTCTTATACCGAAACCATCGAGCGGGTCAAGGTAGACAGTGACGACCTTGCCACGATTGTCTACACATCAGGAACAACCGGCCGCCCCAAGGGCGTGATGCTGAGTCATTACAATATCTTCCTCAATGCTTATTCCGGGGCAATTTTTGAATACTTCGATGAAAATGACCTGTTCCTGTCCTTCCTGCCTTTATCGCATATGTTTGAACGTACCGCAGGATATTATATGCCGATGGTCATCGGGGCCCGTATTGCCTATGCTCGTTCGATAGAAGATCTTGCCGAAGATCTCATTAATATTGCACCAACCATCCTGGTTACCGTGCCACGTATCTTTGAACGGGTTTATAACAAGATACAGGAGCAGTTGAGTCACAAGTCTTTTATTGCCCGAAAACTCTTTAGCTGGGCAGTAAACGTTGGCTGGCATCGTTTCCTGCGACAACAAAAACGCGCCAGCTGGCACCCTAAACTATTATTCCTGCCTCTTTTAAATAAACTGGTAGCTTCAAAAATTATTGCCAAGTTAGGTGGCCGCTTACGTATCGCCATTTCCGGTGGTGCTGCCCTTTCACCTGAAATAGCCCGTACCTTTATCGGTCTAGGTCTGACTATTTCCCAGGGTTATGGTCTTACCGAAACCAGCCCCATTGTCTGTACCAACAAGCTCAACAACAATGATCCCTTTAGTGTTGGTCAACCGTTACCGAATGTAGAGGTTAAACTCGGTGAAGATGATGAATTACTGGTTAAAGGTCCAACAGTGATGATGGGTTACTGGCATAACGAGGAAGCAACCAGGAATGCTATCGACAGTGATGGCTGGTTCCACAGTGGTGACAGGGCAAAGATTGAGAATGGCCATATCTATATTACCGGCCGTATCAAGGAAATCATTGTTATGTCCAATGGAGAGAAAGTCCCGCCCACCGATATTGAAATGAATATCGCCCGCGATCCCCTGTTCGATCAGGTTATGGTGCTGGGTGAGGCCAGGCCTTATCTCAGCGCGATTATTGTACTAAACAAGGAAGCATGGCAAGACTTTAGCCAGTCAATGGGTGTAACCGCGGATGCTTCCTCGCTCAAGCTAGAGAGTGTCGACAAGGCGCTGTTACAGCGGGTCAATACCTATCTTGATATTTTTCCCGGCTATGCCAAAATTATTCGTGCCCACTTCGATTTTGAACCCTGGGAAGTGGATAACGGCCTGATCACCCCTACACTTAAACTTAAACGCCGTAAAATATGTGAAAAGTATGCTAAAGAAATAGAAGAGCTTTACCGTGGACATTAAACCCGACCAGCAACCGGAAATTCGCGTACTGCCGATGCCGGCCGATACCAATGCGGCGGGGGATATCTTTGGTGGCTGGTTAATGTCCCAGGTGGATATTGCAGGTAGTATTGCGGCCCACCGTTATGTCGGTAATCGTGTCGTTACTGTTGCGGTAAACGAGTTTCTTTTTATCAAGCCTGTGCTGGTCGGTGATCTTGTTAGCATCTATGCAGATATTCTGCATATTGGTAATACCTCGATTCGCATTGGTCTGCATGTTGTGACCGAGCGGGAACGGGGGCAGCACCAGGCAGAAACAGTCGCCAAAGCTGAGCTCACTTATGTTTCGCTGGATAAAGAAGGTAAACCCTGCCCTATCAGGAAGAAAATGTAATTCAGAAAAGTGTTACTGGATAGCACCAAACAGGTTCTGATAGTTTTGCGTGGTTAGTCTGGCGACTTCTTCAATATCGATATCCCTGAGCTCGGCAATCTTTTCTGCAACGTGAACCACGTAAGCTGGCTGGTTGCTTTTGCCACGAAATGGCACCGGGGCAAGATAAGGTGAGTCGGTTTCAACCAGCATTCTCTCGGCAGGGACTTTTTGTGCAACCTCCTGCAGGGCCTGTGCATTTTTAAAGGTGACGATACCCGAAAAAGAAATATCGAAATTCAAATCCATGGCGCGTTGTGCTACTTCCCAGTCCTCAACGAAGCAATGCATGACACCGCCGACTTCATCGGCTTTTTCTTCTTTTAAAATGCGTAGTGTATCTTCGGTGGCTTCTCGCATATGGATAATCAGGGGTTTCCCGGTTTCCCTTGAAGCATGAATATGGTGGCGAAAACGATC
>JALUTJ010000503.1 GCA_027057985.1 Chromatiales bacterium | reverse complement strand
TTATGGCTTCATGATTTCTTCTTCTAGCTTTTATATATTCTTTGGGATTTTCCTTTTTCCATTTCGCCATTCTTGTACGAGACATTTCACGATATATGTCTGCATTCATAACCTCTTTTATTCTTTGACTACGCGCCCGTAGAGCTGGCGTATCACCTGATTGAAAAGCTTTTTTAGATGCTTCAAGCATCGGCTTAAATTGTTCAGGATGATTTATCATATATTCACGTTTCTTTTCGCTTGATTCAGCAATAGATGGGTGTTTAGTTGTTCCACCTCCACCAGCAACAAGATTAAGACATTTTTCATCTGATAACAGGTCTTTATCGACAATAGAAGCTTCTAGCTGCTCTGTTTCCTCTGATGTTTTGCATGCAGCGATATAATAACGTGTGAAATGATCTTTATATTTTTTGAATTTATTTACAAATTTTAGCCCTGATCCTTGATATCGTTGTAAATCAGACCATTTAGGTCGGTTGGCTTTACCAATATAATATTCACCGTTTTCCATGTTTATTTGTATATAAATGACTCTATAATAACCATCCTTTTTATTACGCTTACGAACGAGTTCACTTGGGGTTAAAACATCAAACCAGCGCTCCTTAATTGCAATACGTTCTTTATTAAATCCTAATTTTGCAAAATTACGTTTTGAGTCAAACGGACTGAGCAGACTGTCATCCAATGACAATTCAATTGGATTAAATTCCTTCCATATTCTGATATTTTCATTAATAGTTATTATCATGCTTCGATAATATCTCTAACGTTTGAGTTAAAGGGTTTTTTAAAAGAGAAGCGAGAGCGCCTCTTTTAAAAAATCCGTTTTGAACGATTTGTTATGAGTTTACCTTAATAGATTGTAATATTTTCATGTATAACTTTTTATTATTAGTGAAATTATTTCTGTCTGTTACAAATGTTATGGATATATACAAACTGCCAATTTCTAAAGCTGCAACAGTATAGTATGTTGGTTTTTTCTCATTTGGCCAGACGCCTTCATATTCTTGAACAACACCATTGCTAATTTTATAAATTTTAGTTGTGGGTTTATAAAACGATTGAACAGAAGAGAAACGGTATTTTGCAAATTCACTGAGAGAGCTACCTCCTTTTCCTTAGGCAGAGGCGGTAATTGATACATTTCCGTTTGGGCTCGATATAGATAAGTATTCTGATTTTTTATTTTTTATCCATGAGCTAGGAGCTTGCACAGAGAAGATATTACCATTTGCTAGAAACCATTTTAATTTAGGCTCTGCATTTACTGCTGAAGCAAGAAAAAATAGAACTAAAGTTGAGATTACTAGTTTTTTCATTATTTTACTCATAACGATAAAATTAAACGGCGCCGCTTTGCGGCGTCCGAGCCGTGTGTAACACGGCGGTTTTAAATGACCTGTTATGCGACGAGTATTCATGATTTCTTTCCAGAGCCAGGAATGCCACCTTGGTATGGTCTGAATGCATTACCACTTAGATGTACTTTTCTTCCTCTTGCTTGTGATGCGGGCAATCCATCAGAATTAGTACCTAACTTAGACTTAGCTTCATTAATAGTGCTTTTTGTTTTTCTTGAAATGAGGCTTAAAAACTTTTTACTTTTTGAATCAGAATGACGATTATAAATATGCATAATTAACTCATTACGCCGCGCATTGATTTTACACAATGGGCATTTATGCGCATTGTTTCCGGTAATATTGCTTACGGATTCAATTGCTTGCTCAAAGCGTTTTGCTCTTTCTTTTCTTAGGATATCTTTTTGAGTAAGCTCTGTCATTTTATATATGTCGCATAACGTTTTAGCTAAGTGGCCGGAGGCCCATTGGGCCGACGGTCACGACTTGAGCGCCTTGTTATAAGGCGTTTTGTTTTTTAATTTTATATAAGTGACTATACACACAGTCATTATTGCAAATACATTTATAAAAGGTGTAGCCGAAAACGTAATTATTAGAAATTTAGCAGATATTTGATCTTTTAAATTTAAACCAAGTACAGATAAAATGGGTGTAAACGAAAATAAAAAAGAGATCATTGACAATCTGTTTAGTTGTTTCCTGCGCTGATAATAAGCTAGCAACAACCATAAAATAGGTAAAATAATCACGCTTGCTATTGCGATAAGAATCATCATTGCTACTGGTGATGCTGACGCCATAGATTATTCCTTTAATGCCTTATAACAGTGATTTAGGCCGCGAGCGGCAATTTGTGTAATATGCCGCTCGCGGCATATTCTTGTAATTGTTTTGGTTGTTATCGATAATATACCATATAGTAGTTCTATGGAAATTTACTAATTTTTT
>JALUTJ010000502.1 GCA_027057985.1 Chromatiales bacterium | reverse complement strand
GGCGGTAAGGATAGTTATCTATATAGATTTTCAACCAATTCAGCGAGCTCACAAAAGTATCAGGCTCGGTAATACCTTGCTTGGCTAATAATTGTTTGAAATTGGTTTCGTTCTCCGGACAAGCAAGACCGGATTGGAAATCAAACAAAGCGTTTCTTAATTCCCTCAGAAAAACCGGACGGTCATCATCTTTGTCCGGATCGACAAATACAAAAAACTCGAAGTCCTGATCGCTTTCATTCCCCAACAAATAAATTGAGTTCCGTCTTAGCTGATTCAAGGCCTTCGAATCAGCTTTATAGAGTGCATCGCAAAGAGACATGATTATTCGTTTCCTTTATCGGAACAGACAACGCCCACCATTCTCGGTTTCGGGATAAAAAACTCATATCCTAAAGTGCCTATGGGCGAAGAAACCGCTCGTATGATTGCTTCTGCGCCGCCGTTTGATGTCCCATTTTTCTCCATGGTTTCATCCAGCGTTTCAATAGATGAGTATTCTTGTGGATAGCCGCCGATTTTTTCTTTTTCCCCACCAATATGCAAGACATCTCGTCGCTGCAAGTAGCCTGCGGCAATTTTCATTTCCGCCAGCCCCCAATCTTCTTTACGCAATTGTCCTGTTTCGTCGATGATGGAAGTGCCTAGTCGGTTGTTGATTCCCTTGTTTGATGGATCATGCATCCACAAGTGCACGCCTTTTTGTTGCTTATCGGGATTGGCCACCTGACTCACATTATCGTAAATCCGAAACAGAAAGGCGGGTAATTTTTTGTTATCTCTTTGGATGCCGATTTTTTCTTCAGGGTCATAAAGAATCTCGATGACAATATCCAGTTGGCGGGTTTCCTGCTCCTGCCGGGCAAAGCCGTGCTTGGCAGCATTGCGAATGACATTTTCAAGAATCACATAAAAAGCATGGTACCCCACAAGCCCACCGGGAATCGCCAGCAAAATGTCTTGCTCATCCTGGCATCGCGCTCCCTGCGAGTTTATTTCCAGAAGGATGCGGTGGCAATCTTCACATGGTGTTTCCTGTTCTTCCGATTTTCGGCGACAATCCAATTCACCTTCTTCCTGAAAGCAGTGATCCGCGATTTCCTTTCTGCGGGCTTGCAGACACTCGTCAAAGTCCGACAATGACTTCACACAAGGCTTCCTCCAGAGCGACTCAGGCACCATAAACACATGTAACCTGATGTCCCCCTCCATGTCATCCGGCTTCGGCAACGGATTTCCTTCCTGGTCAAACAGGAGGGCGCATAAATTCTCCGAAGCGGCGATAAAATTGAGTAAATGTTTTTGATGCAGAAACCAACGCAACAGGTCTTTTAACAAGTACGCCGGTTCGGTATAACCTGGCCATTCGGTTGAAATTTGCGCGATGAAATCCATGCGCTGCTGAATATAACGAGAAAGGATTTGCACGTCTTTGAACCAAACAGGTAACAGATTTTTTTTCCCGTCGACAATTAAGTCATCAAGGTTTCCTGTAGCAATACGGGCTAATACATGACTACCGATATTATGGGATGCATTGCGAGACATAATCGCAGCGATACCAGAACGAAGGGATTCAGCAATCAACTCTTCGGTCCACACTTGATCTAATATTTCGCCTAAATATGTTTTAACATTTGACATGTAGTGAAAAATTTTTGATAAAGAGTCATTTAGTCCTATCTGCTCAGCGTTAAAAACCAAAGATACTGAACCTATAGTTTTTGTTCTGAAATAAGGTATTATATGAATAGCTGCTATATTTTTATGCCCTTCTAATAATAGTGATATATAATTCTCCAATTCACGTAATTGATTTTGCTGCGAATGATGTCGACTATCCTTTTTTATGTCTTCTGAATATACAATAGGAGAATCAGCTATTACAGTTAATTTATCCCTTTGTCCTTGACTTAAATAATGTTCGTTAAAGAAAAAATAAAAGTCTCCAAATTTCTGTGATAATTGCAAATCATCGATTAGATAGTCTAACAGTACTTTACCCTGATAAGCTGCAAGTTTATTAAGATAATTTTCAATTAAAGGGAGATCTTCAAACGATTCAATAAAAGGTTGAGAAATTGTTATTCTTCCTGTTTTAACAAAAACTATAGTATACAACATAAAAGGAGTTGCGGAGAAAGACGGGCTACAAATATCGATATAGGTTTTTATAGGTACGTCCGCCATCGTCATGCTTTCTTTTGAATAAAGTATATGGTAATTTGTTCTAATATGTCATAACTTCTAAAGTTAGGATATTTGCGTACAAGCTGATCTACAACTTCTTGTTTTACATGCTGAATGTCTTCATCGCTCAT
>JALUTJ010000501.1 GCA_027057985.1 Chromatiales bacterium | reverse complement strand
CCGACAAAATAAAAAAGTTCACGGATATTTTTCTCGCAAAATATCCCGCAACATGAGTAGATCAGGCTTTAGCCTGACAAGTCTGTTTTATTGTTAGAATAAATTCTGACACTCATCTTATTTTGTCTGACTAAAGTTTGACCTACTAGTCTGGAAAAAGATTTCTTTGCGGTCTGTTAAAGAAAATCTTCCATAAACCACGCCGCAAAGGTATGACGCCCGGAAACACCGGCTTTTTTATAGATAGCTGAAGCCTGTTGCCGTACCGTCTTTTCCGCGGTGTCGCGTAATGCGGCAATTTCCTTCAGGCTCAACCCTTTGAGCAATAATAGTCCCACTTCCTGCTCTACAGGGCTTAACTGCCATTCTTTGAATTGTTGCTGTATCACTTTCGCCAGTTGCTGGCGTCCTTCGACAATGTAATCTTCCGCCTGCTTCTGTCCCAGTTGTACCAGCTCATTTTTCAGTTGTAACACCTGTTTTTTCTGGCGTAGCGCATCAGCAAAGACCCAGCCAATACCGATTGCCGCCAGTAAAATCAGCACGGCTTCCTTGATAATGTGACTGGCATCTGCACCATGGGATAAATCGGCCAGCAGATCCATGCCACTGGCAAGGATAATCATGCTAAAAAAGAGAATCAGGATATTCTTGCGGTTAATGGACAAAAGATTTTATTCCTTTTTATGAGTATAAGTTATTGATCTATTGTTGAATTTTCAAAACAGGACATTTGCCGGATTCAAATTACGGGGTAAATATACCATATTCAGACTATAATGAATCACGAGGAGAGGGTTATGAAAAACGAAGTAAAGGTCTGGGATCCACTGATCCGTATTTTTCACTGGGGGCTGGTACTGTTTTTTACCATTGCCTACCTGACAGGAGAAGACGAAAGTGACCTGCATATTTACGCCGGTTATACGGTGCTGGGTTTAATCAGTTTTCGCCTGCTTTGGGGTTTTACTGGTACAAAGTATGCCCGCTTCAGTGATTTCGTAAAATCACCATCAACCATCATCGATTACGCCAGAAACCTGTTTAAGGGCAGTGCAAAACATTATCTGGGACATAATCCACTCGGTGGTGCCATGATTGTCACCATGCTGATTAGCCTGTTTATGCTTAGCTACACTGGCCTTAAGATCTACGCTATCGAAGAAGGCAAGGGGCCACTGGCGATGGAGACCACGGTAACATTTGTGCAGAGTGCCCGGGCCGATGATGATGGCGATGAATATAAAAGTGGTGAGGAAAGCGAGGAAGAAGAATTCTGGGAAGAAATTCATGAGTTCTTTGCTAATCTGATGCTGTTACTGGTCATTCTGCATATTGCCGGGGTAGTGGTATCAAGCCGACTTGAACATCAGAACCTGGTTCGGGCCATGATAACCGGGCGTAAGAAACAGGATCAGGATTACTGATCGGTGTTTTGCTGGTGGGCAAGCTTTTCTGCCCGCTTGCGCTTTCTTTCTTTGAGGGCGTTTACGATATGTAAACGCCATAGAAGCCGAATCGTAATATAGCCCAGCGCACCAAAAGTAAGTCCACTTACGGCACAGCCAAGTAAAAAAGGTTCCCAGATAGCATTGAGTTCGGTGCCCAGCCATTCCCAGCTCAGCTCAAAATGAAAATCACGAACTGGCGTATTTAGAATCCAGGTGCCTACTTTATAGGCGAAATAGAAAATGGGTGGCATGGTAATCGGGTTGGTCACCCAGACAAGACCCACGGCGATGGGCAGGTTACAGCGAACCAGGATAGCAATCGCAGCAGCCATGACCATTTGCGTGGGCAGCGGTACAAAGGCCATCAGCAGGCCAACAAAAAAGGCCATGGAAACGGAACGGCGGTTTAAATGCAGCAGATTGGGATCGTGTAGCAGGGTGCCGAAAACTCTGTTGAGCTGCCTGTTATTACGAATAACCTCGTGGTCCGGCATGAACCGCTTGATGAACTTCTTCGGCATAGTGGAAACTGTGTTTAAACGAGTATCTTTGGTTGAACGGAAAAGCCTTATAGTATCAATATATGGCGGGGATTCATACTACGGCGATTTTGTGTCATACTTTTAAAATATTGAATCAATGCAAGGATGCGCACAATGATTTCAGGGATTCTCGCCTTTCTTTCGGGTGTACTCGTTTTACAGCAGTTGAGTGTTTTACCGGCTATTGGCTGGTCATGGGGCTTGCTGCTGACAGCTTTTCTTCCTTTTATTTCCCGGTATTTTCGTATCCTCTTACTGTTTTTGCTCGGGTTTTTGTGGGCCCTGTGGCGGGCACACGGGGTACTGGATATCAGCCTGCCAGCGGAACAGCAGGGCAGGGACC
>JALUTJ010000500.1 GCA_027057985.1 Chromatiales bacterium | reverse complement strand
CTGCATTTTTACCACTGATGTTCATGTCCGGCATGATTGGTAAATTCATTATCGCGATACCCGTGGTGGTGATTTCATTACTGTTCTTTTCCTGGCTTGAAGCATTTTTAATCCTGCCAAGCCATGTCAGTCACATGACCAAAGGGCACGTTAAGACGAAGGAAAAGAAGTGGCTGGTAAGTCTGGAAGAAGGGTATGGCCGGTTCCTGGGCTGGGTGTTACATCACAGGCTTATTGTTATTCTCTTATCCATACTGGCGCTGGGTGGCAGTATTGTACTGGCAAAAACCGCAATGCAGTTCCAGTTGTTTCCCGCGGTCTCTGTCGATCAGTATTTAATCCGGGTGACAGCAAAGCAGGGTACCAATCTCAACCAGGAACGTAATAATCTTAAAATGATCGATAGTGAGATCCGTGAATATATCAAGCCCGAGTACCTGGAAAGCACCATTCTTTCCAGTGGCCAGACTCAGCGTGATTCAGGTGATCCACTGACACAACGTGGCAGTCGGTATGGTCAGATAAGGGTACTTTATACACCTGCGATCACGCGCCCTGATCATGATGCGGTTAATGATCTGCGTTACTTTGAAAAACATTTACCGCAGAAACACCCCGACCTTGAAATTGCTTTTGAACTGGTGAAACCAGGCCCCCCCACCGGGCGTGCGCTGGAAATTGAACTTTCCAGTAAGGACAACAAGGCTAATGAGCAGGTGGCACAAAACCTGATTGATTACCTTAAATCAATCAAGGGTGTAATGACGGTTGAGAGTGGGCTGCAACCGGGTGATAAGGAAGTCCATATTGTGATGGATAAAAAGCTGGCTGCCTATGCTGGTGTCAACCTCGCTACTGCAGCCACCCATGTTCGTGCCGCGGTTGATGGACTGCGGGTTACAACCACGCGGTATGGTACCGAAGAAGTGGATGTGACAATCCGCTACCCGGAAGAACTGGATGATATGCAGGCATTAAGGACTTTAACGCTGCCGAATAACCGTGGAGGTCTGATACCACTTGAGTCGATTGCCAAATTTGAAGAAAAGACAGGCTTTAGTACCATTCGTCACAAGGATGGTATTCGTGTGCTTCGTGTCTTTGCCAATATCGATGAGTCAGAAATCAGCAGTCTTAAACTGAATCGTATGGCGGAAGAAAACCAGGACAAGTGGTTAGGCGAATATAAGAACAAGGTCAAAGTGCATTTTGGTGGTGAAAAGGAAAAGAATGATGAATCCTTCAAGGAACTGGCATTTTCCTTTGTCTTTGCCCTGATCGCGATATTCTTCCTGCTGGCAATCCAGTTTAATAACCTGGGCTACCCACTGGTCGTGATGCTGGCAATTCCGTTTGGTATTATTGGTGTTATCGTCAGTTTTTATCTGCACGACCTGTTCTGGCGTCCCATGCCGCTTTCATTCTTTTCCACCATGGGTATGGTGGCCTTGACCGGTGTTGTCGTGAACAGCTCCATGATCCTGCTGGTCTTTATCCAGCGTGCAAGGCAGGATGGAATGGAAGCAATGGAAGCCATTGTGCTTGCAGGTCGTCGCCGTTTACGTGCAGTGGTATTAACAGCAGTAACAACGGTTGTCGGCCTGTTACCAACGGCTTATGGCTGGGGTGGTATGGATCCTTTTGTGGCACCCATGGCACTGGCACTTTCATGGGGACTGGTCTTTGCGACATTGATAACTCTGATCGTTATCCCGGCAGCGCTGGCGGTCAGCATTGATATTGCCGATCACTTCCGTAATCGACGTCGCAGGCAGGTTTAAAGTACGCGACCGGCTGCAAGATAATGACGTGTCCAGTAACGCTCTTTCAGAGAGCTGATCTTGACCCGTTTACCGGAAGAGGGGGCGTGAATAAACTTACCATTACCCAGGTAGATGCCAACATGAGAGACTGTATGGCCCGGATTGATGCGGAAAAAAACCAGATCACCTGGCAGTAGAAAGCGGCGACGAACGGGTTTAGTTGCCCGGTAAAGCTGGCGGGTCGTACGCGGTAGCTGGATGCCGGCAACCTTGTGACTGTATTGTACCAGGCCACTGCAGTCGAAACCCCGGCGCGGTGAGTTACCGCCATACTTATAAGGTGTTCCCAGCAGGTTTTTCGCGGTTTCGATGACGGTCTGCCTGGCTTCTTCATGGTGACGATGGTGGCCTCTTCCACCACAGCCCGAAAGCAGGGATAATCCACCAATCAGTAAAAGTGCACCCAGCAGGCGATTTAGGTTTCTGTTCGTAATCATGTTATTTATCTTAGTTAAATATTTAAAAAAATCAATGAGATAGGTAATTTACTTAATGTAGGGTACTAGATATAAAT
>JALUTJ010000499.1 GCA_027057985.1 Chromatiales bacterium | reverse complement strand
GATTTATAGCTATCGATAAAGCAGGAAAACGACTGAAAAAATGCATTTATATCGCCCCCACAATATGATGCACAACGAAACAGACAATATACGGATCGCAATTACTTCAGACTCTGCCAACCATCGGCATTTTTTACAGAAGTCGATGGAACACAGTGGTATTGAAGTAGTGCTGAATGAATCACTGACCGAGCGCTTTATGCACAAGCTCGACAGCAGTGAAAGTGATGTAGTGCTGTTCGATATGGAAGCAATTGAAGACGAACACCTGGAATATCTGGACCAGTTACTGGAACAGAGCCAGGTGCCGATTATTATCAATGATGTTTCCGCCCTGACACTGAATGAGCCAAAGGCATCATCGAAGTGGAACAACACGCTGTTACAGAAAATTGTTGATATTACTGGTCGTAACAGTGAAGCAGCGGAACAACCGCAGCATGTTAAACCAGTAACGCTAAAGCATTCACAACAGGACCTGGCCCGGAATGTCTGGGTGCTGGGTGCCTCGCTGGGGGGGCCGGATGCGCTAAAGCGGTTCCTCGCTGAAATTCCGGCTGATTTGCCCGTGGCATTTATTATTGCCCAGCACCTCGGCGAGAATTTTGTCGGCTTGCTGGCAGAACAACTGGATCGGTATACCGATTTTAGTGTTATCGTGCCCAAAGCCGGGCACGTGGTACGGCATCAGCAGGTGCTGGTGACCCCCACCGATCAGCGTATGCTGATTAATCCGATTGGCGCGGTGGAATACAGGCGTTTAACAGCGTCAATGCCATATTCACCTTCGATCGACACCGTGATCGAGGATGTGGCGGGACGTTATAAAAACCGGGCTGGTGCCATTATTTTTAGCGGTATGTGTGATGATGGCGTGCGGGGCTGTGAAGCTCTGGCACAAAAGGGCGGGCAAATCTGGATACAGGATCCGCAAAGCTGTGTAATCAGTGCCATGCCGGAAAGTGTTGCCAGCAAGGTGGATGTAAGCCGGCGTGCAACACCGGAACAACTGGCGCAGGAACTGGTTGCCCTGTACAGCAAGGCTCATTAAGAGGTAGAGAAGATGGTCGAAACAACTGAAATCGTTAGCGGTAAACAGAATATCGATGCCGTGCACTGCCTGACCATTCCGGTTGAAGATGAAGTGATGCTGTTACCCAATGCGGCCATTGCCGAGGTGGTTTCCTATAAAGAACCCGCTCCACTCAATGATGCACCGGACTGGTTTTTAGGTTATATCGACTGGCGTGATCGCCGTATTCCTCTGGTTTCATTTGAAGCCATCAGTGGCAAGACGGCAGCAGGGCTGAAAAAGAACAGCCGGGTTATGATTCTGAATACCCTCAATGGCAATCCTGAACTGCCTTATTTTGCGATTGTTTCCCAGGGGCTGCCGAGCCTGGCCATCGTCAATCAGCATGGTTTAAAAGAGAAAAACCCGGACGAAAAACGTCAGGCCATCAGTGCCTTTGTCAATGTTGGTGGGTTACAGGCTATTATTCCTAATATCGATGAAATCGAGCAACGCCTGTTAAAACTGCATAGCCATTAAATTTCCCGTAGCCGGAAAAGTTACTACAGATCACCCCATAAAACCTGTAGCGCTGTCAATGCAGCAACGGCTGCGGTTTCTGTGCGCAAGATACGCGGGCCGAATCTCACCGTTTCAATATTATTCAGGCTCGCGGCAAGGCTGATCTCCTTATCACTGAGTCCGCCTTCGGGACCAATCAGCACAGCGATATCCTGCTCTGCTTCAAGTTGTTGCAGCGACTTTTCAGCCTGTGGTTCAAAGACAATGCAGCGTTGTTGTAATTGTGAAAACCATTTCTGTAATGATAGTGGTGGGTGTAGTTCAGGAACAAGATTACGGCCACATTGTTCACAGGCACTGATAATAACCCCCTGCCAGTGAGCAAGACGTTTTTGCATACGCTTTTCATCCAGGTTGACGACACAGTGATCGGTAAAAAGTGGGCTGATTTCAGTTACCCCCAGCTCCACGGCTTTCTGCATGGCATAGTCCATGCGTTCACCTTTTGAAATACCCAGTCCAAGATGTAGTTGCAGCGGAGATTCAGCCTGCCTCTCCAGCTTTTCAAGCAGGCGAATACTTGCTTCGCGTTTGCTGACAGTTTCAAGACAGGCAGAGAATTCATTACCTTTGCCATCGAATACCTGGAGTTCGGCACCTGCCTTCATGCGTAGTACACGCACCGTGTGCTGAAAAGCCCGCTCATCCAGTTCAATAAGATGATCGCTGTCGAGGCTGGCCGGTAAGTAAATTCGGGGTATACGCATGGAATTGAATTTATCAGGCCATTTTTTTTAATTTCTG
>JALUTJ010000498.1 GCA_027057985.1 Chromatiales bacterium | reverse complement strand
AAACGACTTTTCCCTCTCCCACGGGGAGAGGGTTAGGGTGAGGGGAAATAAATAATTAATATCACCTCACCCCTGCCCTCTCCTGAAAGGCTGTCTCTTATACACAAATCTCCCTCTGTAAAGGAACTAAAATTGAAAAGCAGGATCAGATCAAGCATCCATTGGTAAAGTGTAAGGAATACAGTATGCTGAAGAAAAAGAGCGATGCGAAAACGTGGTCTGAAAGGATTTTTGGTCAGGCAAAATTAGGTGATGTGCGCCGTACCCAACGGCTGGTCAAGGTTGGTGAAATGTTAGCCACCCATACAGGTCATTCGCCCCTAAAGGCAAGTGAAGGTGATAGCGCATTATGTGAGGGGGCATACCGATTGTTCCGAAATGAAATGGTAGATGCCGATGCGATTGCAGCAAGTGGTTTTGCGGCTACGGCAGCTCAGGTTAGCGAATATAAAGAGTTACTGGCGGTGGAGGACACAACAACCCTGTCCTATGCGCATAGTGCGACCGATGAGCTGGGCGATCTGGGCGGGAAAGCCGACAGTCATAAGCGGGGATTCTTTGTTCATTCGGTATTGTTGGTTGACCCTGAAAGTAAGGGCAGTGTGGGTTTAATCGCGCAACATCGCTGGTGCCGTGATGCTGGCCAGCGAGGTCAGCGTCGGCAGAACAAAAGCCGCGCCTATGAAGACAAGGAAAGCTATAAATGGCAATACGCCTCAGAGCAGATGGAAAACCAATTGGGTGAGGATATGGGGCGTGTTATTTCGGTCTGCGATCGGGAGGCGGATATTTACGAATATCTGGATTACAAGACATCACAAGGTCAACGTTATATTGTGCGTGCGGCGTGGAATCGCAAGCTTTCAGAGGAAGAAAACAACCTGTTTGGCAGTGTGGCGCAAACGCCGAGTCTGGGGGAGCACACAGTACCTTTAGCACAGCGGGGAGGCCCGCACCGTCGAGTGGCAAGGACGGTCAGGTTACGCATTCATACCCAACGCGTCACCCTCCATCCACCACAGCGTAGGCATAATGAACTGGAGCCCCTGGAGGTAAATGTGGTTTTGGCACAAGAAGTCAATTCCCCTAAAGGTGAAGAAAGTCTAAGCTGGTTATTACTCACCAGTGAGCCGGTATCAACCCTGGAGGAGGCGCAAAAGGTACTGAAAGCCTATAGCTTACGCTGGCGCATCGAGGATTTTCACAAGGCATGGAAATCCGGCGCAAAAGTGGAACAGCGGCGCATGCAAAGCGCCGACAATCTGGAACGGGTTGCGGTTGTTCTGGCCTTTGTCGGGGTTCGTCTGTTACAACTGCGTGAAGGTACGGCTGGAGAAGACAAGGAAGCCGATGCCCCCTGTAACGAGATATTGGAAGAAATGCAATGGCGGATATTATGGGCAACGACAGAAAAGAAAAAGCCGCCACGCAAGACACCGAGTCAAAGATGGGCGTATTACGCTATTGCAAAATTAGGCGGCTGGATGGATACCAAAAGAACCGGACGCGTTGGTTGGGAAGCCCTTTGGCGGGGCTGGTTCCGGTTAATGGATCGAGTGGATGGATACTTAAGTACACGCAATTTGTTGGGCGATGGTGAGATCTGATCAAGAGACAGCCTTGAAGGAGAGGGAAGGGGTGAGGTGATATAAATTCGACGGTCACGAATAAAATTTTACTGCAATATATCCTGCAACAAGGAGGGTTAGACTTTAGTTTGATGAGCATATTTTTTTGTCAGACTGAAGTCTGAGCTACAGGTAATTCAAAATCTTTGCGCCCTCCGCATCTTTGTGCTGAATCCGGTTGTCCTTGTTTCTTTCAGGAAATTGTTTACACTGTCTTTATGCCTGATTCCACACAAAAAAATTTCGATATCATTATTGTCGGTGCCGGTATGGTCGGTGCCTCGCTGGCCTGTGGTCTGGCACTACAGGATGATCTGAATATTGCGGTTATCGATGCACAAAAACCGGTTTTTGACTGGGATGAAAACAGCTACGACATGCGGGTCAGTGCCATTACCCGTGCCTCGCAGGAATTATTTAAATCTATCGGTGCCTGGGACAGGATGCTGGCACAGCGTGTTAGCCCGTACCAGGAAATGGTGGTCTGGGATGCCGCCAGCAGTGGCAAGATTCACTTTGACAGTGCCGATATGGGAGAGCCGGATCTCGGGCATATTATCGAGAACCGGGTTATCGTCAGAGCGCTGCATCAGCGTATGGCAGAACTGGACAATATCAGCCTGTTCTGTCCACAGAAGCTGGTGGATATGAATGAAATGGAAGACGCTATCACGGTAACACTGGAAGCGGGGGCACAGCTTGAGGCAAAACTATTGGTGGCGGCCGATGGTACCCGCTCCTGGGTACGACAAAAAGCCGATATCGCGGTCAAGGGCTGGGACTTCGATCAGGCTGCACTGGTGACCACGGTCAAAACCAGCGACTACCACCACGATACTGCCTGGCAACGTTTTTTACCCACCGGGCCACTGGCGTTTCTGCCTTTACCCGGGGGTTATAGTTCGATTGTCTGGTCAACCTCGCCAGATGAAGCCCGGCGCCTGACCGAGATCGATAAAAAACAGTTTGCAGAAGAACTGGAACAGGCATTTGAAAGTCGGCTGGGCCGGATCGAGTCGGTTGCCGGGCGGGCTGTTTTTCCCCTGCGCCTGTTTGAAACCCTGCATTACGTTAAGCCCCGGCTGGCACTGGTGGGCGATGCCGCGCATACCATCCACCCACTGGCGGGGCAGGGGGTCAACCTCGGGCTCTCTGATGTGCAAAGCCTGCTCAGCGTGATAAAAGAAGCTCGTGAAGAGAACCGGGATTTTGGTGCGTTAAAAGTGTTGCGTCGCTACGAGCGCTGGCGCCGGGCCGATAACCGTGCCATGCTGGTGGCCATGGATACCCTCAAGCGCATGTTTGGTAGCGAGCTTGCGCCGGTAAAAGAAGTGCGCCAGCTTGGCCTGAATATACTGGATAAAGTCACGCCACTGAAAAATCTGATTATGCACCAGGCCATGGGGCTGAAATAAGCAGGTTAATCACCTGTAACATTGTATTCTCAATTACTTTCCTAAATATTCCATCTGCCCGGTCGATATACTGGTTATCGGCAAGAGGCAGCTTATGAGCAAAAAGCACTTTTTTAACTGGGTGAATGCGGATAATCAACTTTATGCCTCCCAGGGCAGGGTTGAGACCGCAGTAGTGCATCCCTGTGTTATCAACAACCAGCCACACGTGGTTTATCCGCGTGGACTGGCCAAAGCCCAGCCTGTGCTATTTGCCCAGCTTTCACGTTATTACACGCAGCAGGGTTACCGGCTCAAGGAAGATCAGCGCAGCAAAAGCAGCAGCAATCGTTATCGTAACCAGCGTCGCAAGTGGATGCCGGTGCTGTTGTTTACGGCCAGCCTGCTGGTTGAAAATGTGGCTTTTGCCGAGCATGAACAGGATAGCGATGAGAGTACGCAGAGCGCGTCATCGTCGGCGGTGACTTTACAGCTGGTCTCTACAAAAAAAACCACACCTGATTTTTTTGATCCGGCCGTTGAAGTGGGAAAGCTGACCCCACTGAATTCGGCACAGGCTAAAACCATTTTTAAAATCCTGCAAAGTCGCTATCAACGTCAGCCGGGTGATCCTGCCTATATTGAAAATGATCTGCGTGAGATTGCCAATTACTACAGTGAGTTTCCACAACCGGTAGCCCTGCTTGAGCTGCTGAAAGATAAAAACTGGTCGCTGGTTTATGATCGTGATAACTGGGTAACTACCGGTAGCGGTAATATGATTCAGGTTGAAAAGGCCGTGGTGCATTTCAATACCCGCTCTGCGGCGCAGTTACGCCTGAATAATGGCTGTAAGTCCAACCCGGTGTGCGTGGCATCACCGGCAGATGCCTTGCTACATGAACTGCTGCATGTAAAAAGTATGCTGGTCAACAGCGCAGAGTTTGTTGCCCAGGGTGGCATGAATAATGTTATCTATCCTTACCAGCATGAATACGCCGTGATCGACAAGGAACGCCAGCTCTATGCCAGTATGAGCCGGCATGATCACATCAAACGTCCGCAGCGCCATGAACATAGCGGGCGGCTGGTGCGTGCCCGCTGCGCGACCTGTATCGACTAATGTAGGTGGCGGCTTAACAGGGTGTGTTTAACGGCTTCAGCCCTGTTGCCGTCCCCTGTTTTAGGGTATCTTTATGCAATGGATATTCTTAATATCATTGCCATTTTACTGACCCTGTCAGCTATTTTCAGTTATCTGAATTATCGTTTTATTCGCCTGCCGACGACGATCGGTATTATGCTGATTGCCTTGTTGCTTTCATTGCTGCTCCTGGTGGCAGGCAAGCTGGGCTTTCTGGATATATCCATCCGCATTGGCGAAGTCATTAAAAGCATTGATTTTCACACCACACTCATCAACGGCATGCTGAGTTTCCTGCTTTTTGCCGGTGCACTGCATATCAATCTTAATGAACTGCGTAAACAGCAGTGGGTTATCCTGGTACTGGCGACCATCGGCGTGGTGAGTTCCACCTTTATTGTCGGCAGCCTGAGCTGGTTGATATTGAATGCGCTGGATTTACAGATAAGTTTTGTTTACAGCCTGTTATTTGGCGCCCTGATCTCCCCCACCGATCCGATTGCCGTAATGGGAATTTTAAAAACTGTGGGCGTACCCAAAAGCCTTGAAATCAAGATTTCCGGCGAGTCCCTGTTTAATGATGGCGTGGCCGTGGTGGTGTTTCTGGTGTTACTCGGGATTGCTACGGGTGAAAGCGAAGCCACTTTTGCTTCGGTCAGTAGCCTGTTTGCGCTGGAAGCCATTGGGGGCACCGTGTACGGGCTGGTGATCGGTGGCATCACCTTTTATATGTTGCGCAGCGTCAATAATTACCAGGTGGAAATCCTGCTGACCCTGGCGCTGGTTACCGGCGGCTATGCCTTTGCACATGTGCTGCATGTCTCCGGCCCGATTGCGATGGTGGTGGCAGGGCTGATGATTGGTAACCACGGCCGCCAGTTCGCCATGTCCAGCAGTACCCGGGAGCACCTGGATACCTTCTGGGAGCTTGTCGATGAAATTCTTAATGCAGTGCTGTTCCTTTTGATTGGTATGGAAGTGCTGGTGCTGGTTTTCTATATCGAGTATTTCCTCGCCGTACTGGCACTGATTCCGGTGGTACTGGCATCGCGCTTTGTTTCGGTGGGTGCCCCGATTTACCTGATGAAAAGGGTGCGCAGCTTTAGCCCCGGCGTGGTGCGACTGATGACCTGGGGTGGCCTGCGTGGTGGGATCTCGGTGGCGTTGGCGTTGTCTTTACCGGCAGGGGATGAACGCGAAGTGATTCTTGCGGTCACTTATTCACTGGTGGTGTTTTCTATTCTGGTGCAGGGACTGACCCTGGGCTCATTGACCCGCCAGGTGCAGGTCGAGGCACTGCGTGACCTGGTGAAAAAGCATGTTGTTTAATTCAAAGGTAGCTAAAAGATGAATGATGATTTCTGGAACCAGCGTTATGCCGAAGAAGGCTTTGCCTATGGCACCACGCCCAATGTTTTTCTCAGCAGTTTTAAAGACCGGTTTCACAGTGGGCAGAAAGTTCTGGTGCTTGGTGATGGTGAAGGCCGCAACGGGGTCTGGCTGGCGGAGCAGGGCTGCGATGTCACCAGTGTCGATATGTCGGAAGTGGGGATGGAAAAGGCAGCGCAACTGGCAAAGGAGCGCGGTGTTCCGCTGAATACCGTCTGTGCCGATCTGACACAATGGGACTGGCCGGAAAATGAATATGATTTCGTGGTGATTATCTATGTGCATTTCCCACCCGCTATTCGCGCCATGCTGCATGATAAAGTGGTCAGCAGTCTGAAACCGGGCGGGCAGTTGATTATGGAAAGCTTTACCCCGGAACAACTGAATTACAGCTCGGGTGGGCCGCCAGTGCAGGAAATGCTGTATACCGCCGAGATGATGCAGGACGATTTCAAACTGCTTGAAATCGAACGGCTTGAAGACTGTGTTACCGAGCTTAACGAGGGCAAATACCACTGCGGGGAAGGTGCGGTGTTGCGAATGGTTGCACGCAAGTAAAGTAACCACTTACTATCAATATAGGCATTGGCAATAAAACAGACGCTTGCCGAGAAGGTAAGATTTTCGCTAATTGGCTGGTTTTGTTGAGCAAGCCCGCGTAAAATAGCGATTCGATTCCAATCCCAGTGGGAGAGATTCTCTAATATAAAGAGAACGCCGAAGGCGCAACCCGTCCGGAAACGCTCAGGCAAAAGGACCGCTGGAAGGGAATAGAAATATTCCGAATCGACTCTGGAGAGAGATGCCTGTCTGTGATGTCAGGATCAACCATCCGCCGAAGGGGCTCAAGCTCTCAGGTTGCAGGACAGAGGGGCGACACAAACTCAGTAAAGGGACCGAGTTTGTGTCGCCCTTTTTTTGTTTTCAGGGCAAGGTGCCATAGCCAAGGTAATAAAATGAGTAAACCCATTCCCGTTTTTGATCATTCCAGTGAGCCCAATGCGGCACGCATGCCATTATGGATTCGCCAGCCCCTGGCGAAAGACGTGCATTTTTCCGAAACTGCGCGCGCGGTTCACCAGAACAGCCTGCACACCGTATGCGAGGAAGCGCATTGCCCCAACCGTAATGAATGCTGGAGTCATGGCACTGCGACCTTTATGTTACTCGGTGATACCTGCACCCGCGCCTGTGGCTTTTGCGCGGTCAAGACCGGCAAGCCGGACTGGTTCGATGCAGACGAAGCACAGCGCATTGCCGATGCCGTTGCCAGCATGGGGCTGGATTACATCGTACTGACCTCGGTTAATCGAGATGATTTAAAAGATGGTGGTGCTTCGGTCTTTGCCGATACCATCGAAGCCTTGCGCCAGCACAAGGCCGATATCGGTATCGAGTTGTTGACCCCGGATTTTCATCGTCACCAGGAAGAAGCGCTCGATATTATTATGACCAGCCTTAAGCGGGTTTGGTGTGATGAGCTACAGACGCAAATGGTGTGGGGGCATAATGTCGAAACCGTGCCGGATCTGTATAAGGTGGTGCGCAAGGGTTCCAGTTACGAGCGTTCCCTGAAAATGCTGGAGCTGGCAGTGCTGCAACAGGGCGTTGAGGCCAAGTCTGCCATCATGATGGGGCTGGGTGAAAGCGAACAGCAGGTTACCGAAGTATTAAAAGATTTACGCAGTATCGGTGTGCAGCGTATTGCCATGGGGCAGTACCTGCGTCCAACCCGTTACCACCTGCCGGTAAAGGAATACGTTGCGCTGGAACAGTTTGATCGCTATGCCGATATCGCCAGAGAACTTGGCTTTAGCTGGGTTAAGTCCGGGCCAATGGTACGTTCCTCGTATCATGCCGAAGAAGAACAGAATTAAAATCACATTAAGCGAAAAATATAATGAAACAGACTCCACTGCATGATTTACATGTCTCCCTCAATGCGCGCATGGTCGACTTTGGTGGTTGGCATATGCCGATTAACTACGGTTCACAAATCGAAGAACATCATGTTATCCGCCAGGATGCCGGCATGTTCGATGTCTC
>JALUTJ010000497.1 GCA_027057985.1 Chromatiales bacterium | reverse complement strand
GAAGTACAACGCCTGATTGATGAAGGCATTATTTATGGTGGTATGTTGCCGAAGATTGCCTGCGCCATCGATGCCGTTAAGTCCGGGGTACAGACTGCACAGATTATCGATGGCCGTGTCGAACATGCGGTGTTACTGGAACTGTTAACCGATGAAGGTGTAGGTACCCTGATCAAGGGCTAACAAATAAGGAAAACAGAATGACAGAGAGCGAGAAGAAACCATCACGTCGTCAGCAGATACTCGAAGCCCTGGCTCATGAACTGGAAGTCAATCCGGGTGAACGGATTACTACTGCGGGTTTGGCCCGTGCCGTGGGTGTTTCCGAGGCAGCCCTGTATCGACACTTTCCCAGCAAGGCGAAGATGTTTGAGGGCTTGATCGAGTTTATCGAGGACAGTATTTTTACCCGCATCAATCGTATTCTCAAAGATCAGCCCACGGCAACAAAACGTATCGAGAATATTCTTTCACTTATGCTGGGCTTTGCAGAAAAGAACCCGGGTCTGAGTCGTATTCTGAGTGGCGAGGTGTTAACCGGTGAAACTGAGCGGCTGCGTCAGCGCGTCAACCAGTTCTTTGAGCGACTGGAAACCCAGCTTAAGCAGGTACTGCGTGAAGGCGAAATGAACAGTGAACTTAGTCTTGCCACCTCGGTACAGGCACATGCCAACCTGTTTATGGCCGTGGTAGAAGGCCAGGTGGTACAGTATGTGCGTTCCGGCTTCAGACGGTCACCACTGGAGCAATGGAGCAACCAGTGGGCTCTGCTGGCCATGTTACTGGCAGCAGAGTAATTATTTTTTCTTTTTCTCGCTTTTTAAATAACGAAAACGTTCCAGGGTCTTGCTGTATTTCTCGCGAATTTCTGCCTGCTCGGCACGTTTTTCCTTGATCGAAGCCTTGTTTCGCGCAATCTGTCTTTGAATCGAATTGATTTCATCCACCAGTGCTTTAGGTGGTTTTTTACCACGCCGTTCAACATTGGCCGCACGCTTTTGCAGCTTCTTTAATTTCTTGCCCAGTGCCTTGTTGTTACTTTTGGTAACGGTAATGATACCTTCGATAACGCTAACCTTGCTGTCGCGGAGCATATTGATGTCGCGTTCACGGGTAAAGGTTTTTAAGAGGATATCATCTTTCTTTTTCTGCTCGGCACGCTTCGCTTCTTCGATCTTTTTCAGTTCTTCAAGCCGGGCAATCTCTGCCAGTTCTTCTTTGGTCTTGGCGCGCTCCTTGATTTCAATCACGCGACCTGAATTATTTCGGGTTTCTATGCGCTGTTGTGAATATTCGGGAGGGACGAAGGAGCCACATTCCTTGACACCTTCACTATTGGTCCAGCATTTAAATTTTCCTGCCTGCACGGGTTGAGTAAGCAGGGCAGTAAAAACAAGTGAAACCAGATATATGGATGTAGTGATGCGCTTTTTCATAATATACTTAAATTTTTCTCTAGCAGGTTTTCAACAATAGTTTGAAATCTTGTTTCAGTCTGATTAAAGTAGCAGATTTTGTGACAGATAGTATAGTACTCTTTCTCATTTCCTATATTGCCAATGTCTTTTCGGCTTTTGCCGGTGGGGGCGCGGGGCTATTGCAGTTGCCGGTACTGATTTTCCTCGGTCTGCCCTTTAGTGTCGCCCTGGCAACACATAAACTTGCTACAGTTGCTTTAGGTATCGGCGCCACCACCCGGCACTTTAGAGAAGGTACGCTGAAATGGCGCTTTTCTTTGCTGATTCTGGCCAGCGGTCTGCCGGGGGTGGTTCTGGGTGCCATTATTATCGTGCATGTGCCGGATCGCCCGGCCGAACTGGCACTGGGCGTGCTGACCATTGCCCTTGGTATTTACTCGATTGCGAATAAAAATCTGGGTCAGATCGAGGTTGAAAAAAATACCAGCGGTGGTTACTGGCTGCTGGGAGGGCTGATCTTATTTTTCATTGGCATGCTCAATGGCTCGCTTACCTCAGGTACCGGCCTTTTCGTTACCCTGTGGCTGGTACGCTGGTTTGGGCTGGACTACAAAACTGCCGTGGCCTACACCCTGGTGCTGGTGGGGCTGTTCTGGAATGGCAGCGGTGCCCTGACGCTGGGCCTGCAAACACCGATAAAGTGGGACTGGATTCCAATTTTATTGCTGGCCTCGGTACTCGGGGGCTATACCGGAGCGCATTTTGCCATCGCCGCAGGGAATAAATGGATTAAGCGGGTATATGAAACCATTACCCTGCTGGTGGGGTTAAAGCTTTTGATTGGCTAAAGATCCTGAGTAAAGAGTTTATATTACTCACAGGTTATTCTGCCTCGATACCATACTGGTCGCGGTAGGCTTTGACTTTATCGGTATACTGGCTGAAGTCGGCGTTGTTTTCGATATAGCTTATCAGGTGCTCCAGCTTGATAATGCTGAGTACCGGAATACGGTATTGTTGTTCCACTTCCTGGATGGCCGAGAGTTCGCCCTTGCCTTTTTCCTGCCGATCCAGCGCGATAATCACCCCGGCTGGTTTTGCCTTTGCTGCGGCAATGATATCCATGGATTCACGAATCGCGGTACCGGCGGTAATGACATCATCGATAATCAGGATATCGCCTGCTAAAGGGGCACCAACAATATTACCACCTTCACCGTGATCCTTGGCTTCCTTGCGGTTAAAGCTATAAGGCACGTTCATACCCTGGTGTTCAAACAGGGCAACGGCACAGGTGGTGGCAAGCGGAATCCCCTTGTAGGCCGGGCCAAACAGGACATCGAATTTAACATCACTTTCACTAATGGCAGCAGCATAATACTGACCAAGGCGGGCCAGTGCTTCACCGCTGTTAAACAGGCCGGCATTGAAAAAGTAGGGACTGATACGACCCGATTTGAGGGTGAATTCACCGAAACGTAATACATCATTTTTCAGGGCAAATTCAATAAAGTCTTTTTGATAGTCACGCATGGTTTTTCCAGTGAGTTAAATTCAGCTTAGAGGTAAAGATTAAGGTGGTGTATGATACACCTTTTGTGACAACAATTGGATATCAGTAAATGCGAATTATCACGGTAAATGTTAACGGTATCCGCGCCGCGGAACGAAAAGGTTTTTTTGACTGGTTGAAAAAACAGCGTGCCGACGTGGTGTGCGTGCAGGAAACCAAGGCGCAGGAACATCAGCTTGATAGCGAAATTTTCTGTCCCAATGGTTATCACTGTTATTATTTTGATGCCGAGAAAAAAGGGTATAGTGGTGTTGCCATTTACAGTAAGGTAAAACCACGCAAGATTAGCCGTGGCCTAGGCTGGCCGCATGTCGATACCGAGGGTCGCTGGATCCAGGCGGACTATGATGGCATCAGCATCGCTTCTCTTTACCTGCCTTCTGGATCTTCGAGCGAGGAAAGACAGGAAAATAAACTGAAATTTATGGATCGTTTTCTTGAAGATTTAAAAGCAATGAAACGCAAACGCCGTGAATTTGTGATTTGTGGTGATTTCAATATCGTGCACAGGGAAATCGATATCAAGAACTGGAAAAGTAACCAGAAGAATTCCGGTTGCACCCCGGAAGAACGTGCCTGGCTGGACAAGGTTTTTGATGAAGTCGGCTATGTTGATGCTTTTCGCGTGGTAAACCAGAATGCAGGTGAATATACCTGGTGGTCTAACCGGGGCAATGCCCGCGCCAATAACGTGGGCTGGCGTATCGATTACCAGATCATTACACCGGGATTAAAAGACAAGGTCAAAAAGGCCGCGGTATATAAAGAAAAATGGTTCTCCGATCATGCGCCGTTGACCATTGATTATGATTTTGAATTAAAAGAATAACCTGGTGTGGGTCGGCTCAAGCATAGCGGAGCCGACAATCATTCTGTCGGTTCTGTCGCTTTGCTACTTGAACCGACCTATTACCTGCTCTGTGTTTCTCCGTGTCCTCTGTGGTTTGAATCTTGTAGAACAGAATTTATTCATCTCTTAATGCTTCAACGGGATCCAGTTGTGCTGCTCGCCGAGCCGGTAGTACCCCGGCAATCAGGCCGATACTGATTGCCAGTACCTCGGCAAGGATGACAAAGTTTATCGGGGTATGCACCGGTAATGCCGGCAGGGCGAGATGTAATAGCTGAGCAATGCCAATACCCAGCGTAAGTCCGCTTATCCCGCCCAGTGCGGAAAGTACGATAGCTTCTCCAAGAAACAGGCTTAGTACCTGTTTTCGGGTTGAACCCAGCGCACGTAGCAAACCAATCTCGGTTGTGCGCTCATTCACACTGATGGTCATGATGGTAATGATTCCGATAGCACCCACGAACAGGGAAATACCCCCGATAGCACCAACCGCAAAAGTGAGCACATTAAGAATCGAGCCCAGTACTTCCAGCATCTGTTCCTGCGAAGTAATGGTAAAGTCCTCGCGACCGTGCCGATTGATTAAAAACTTTTTAATGCCGGCGACAACATTATCGACATTGGCACCTTCTTTATATAGCAGATCGATTTCTACCAGGGAATCGCGGTTAAACAGTTCAAGGCCACGGGCAGCGGGTATAAACACCGTGTCATCCATATCGAAACCGAGGATCTGTCCCTTGGATTCCATTACACCGATAACACGGTAGCGATCACCACCAATGCGAATCCGTTGCCCCAGCGGATTAACATTTGGGAACAGTTCTTTTTTCATCTTTATCCCAAGTACGGCATAGGCACGTGGTGCAGCCGGATCATCATCCGGCAGAAAACGGCCAGAACGAATCTTGATACTAAAAGTTTCAGGAAAAGCTGAACTGGTGCCGTAAATCGTCGTTCGCCGGGTTCGATTATTGCCTTCAACCTCGGCATTACCCTGGACAAAAGCAACAACCGATTTTACAAATGGCAGGTGCTTTAGTGCTTCTGCATCATCGATGGTAAGCGGTCGGGTACTACCAAACACCCCCATGCTCATCCCTGCTGTCGTGGTTTTACCCGGGTTAATTGCCACCAGGGTGGTACCAAACTGGTTAAACTCGGCGATAATGAATTTATAAAGCCCTTCTCCGATTGAAGTCAGCAGTACCACCGCGGTAATCCCCACCGTAATCCCAAGCATGGTTAGAAAACTACGCATCTTGTGCGCCAGTAAAGAGGTGCCGGTAAGTCGGATAAAATCGCGGGTTTGCATCGTCAGTGCCTCGCCAGGGCAATAACCGGATCAAGTCTGGATGCCTTGCGTGCCGGTAACAGGCTGAACAGCATACCGGAAACCAGTGCCACCAGTACCGAGGCAATACTGGCCCATAAAGGGGGATAGGCCGGCAATACCGGGAAGGCAAGACGTATTCCCCAGCTTCCGAGGTGCCCGACCAGCAGGCCGGCAAAAGCACCGAGCAGAGTCAGCAGGGCAGCTTCGATCAGAATAAGGTAAAGGACGATCCTCGATGATGCACCAAGTGATTTTAACAGGCCAATTTCATGGGTGCGTTGCGAAACGGCGACTAGCATAACATTCATAATCAGGATACCGGCAACCAGCAGGCTAATGGCAGCAATACCACCTACGGCGTAGGTGAGGCTGTTTAGAATCGTATTGAATGTTGTAAGAATGGCATCCTGGGTAACAATGGTAATATCTTCCTTGCCCTGGTGCCGTGCCTTGATGGTGCGGATGATAAAGGAGGTGACTTCAGGAATGGCTTCATGTGTTTTGACTTCAAGAAAGATGCGGAACAGTGAAGAAGTATTGAACAGCGCCTGTGCCGCGGCAACCGGGATAATCACGGCGTCCTTAACACTGAGTCCCATTGACTGGCCTTCATCGGAAAGAATACCGATAACTCGAAATCGACGATCGCCGATTCGTATCCACTGTCCCATTGCGGCGTGGGCACCAAAAAGTTCATCACGAATATTACTGCCAATCACAACAACAGGATTGGCCTGATCCATATCGGTGTCCGGCAGAAACTTGCCCTGTTTTATTTTCCACTTGCGTAGTTTTAACAGTGCTGCAGTGGAACCCTGTATTGGGGTTTCGCGTTTATGGCCGCGCCAGGTGACATCTGCAGTACCAAAATTAAAGGGGGCAAGATAACTGATTTTGGGATGCTGCATCAGGGCACGGGCATCGTCAATGGTCAGGTCGCGTTCAGCAACGCCAAACATGGTCATGGGATTGGCTCCAGCAGTATCATTCTTGCCCGGAACAACAATCAGCAGGTTGGTTCCCAGCGAGGAAAATTCATTGCTGACATAGCGGCGGGCACCTTCACCAAGAGAAGTCAGGATAACCACGGAGGCAACACCAATGCCGGTAGCCAGTAACATCAGCAGGGTGCGTGATATATTGGCACGTAAGGCCTGCCAGGCAAAGGTAATGGCATCTTTAAGCGCCAGCATTTGTGGAATCCTGCTGGCTATCTGATTCTATCCGGCCATCGAGCATACGAATAGCGCGTCTGGCGCGACTACCCAGTGCCGCATCGTGGGTTACCACGATAAGGGTAATTCCCTTGTCATTAAGCTGTTCCAGTGTTTCAACCACGTTAAGACCGGATTTCTGGTCCAGGTTTCCAGTAGGCTCGTCGGCCAGAAGAATAGCCGGGTTGGTAATGGTGGCGCGGGCAATGGCAACGCGCTGGCGTTGTCCACCGGAGAGCTGTTGCGGCTTATGTTCGGCACGGTTTGCCAGCCGCATCGATTGCAGGGCTGCGGCCACTTTCTGTTTACGGATCTTTTCATCAACACCGGCGAGTACCAGCGGTAACTCGATATTTTCTGCCGCGGTCAGACGAGGGATAAGATGAAAGGTCTGAAAAACAAAACCAATATACCTGTTACGTTTTGCCGCAAGCTGTTCTTCATCTAGCTGGGTGGTGTCCTGGTTATCAAGATAGTAGTTACCGCTACTGGGGCGATCGAGCAGGCCGAGCAGGTTGAGCAGGGTAGATTTGCCAGAGCCAGAAGGTCCCATGACAGAAAGATATTCACCTTTGCTGATCTCAAGATTAATGTTATCCAGGGCATGAACGGTTTGTTCACCTACCTGGAAGTTACGGTGAATATTTTCAAGTTTTATCATGCGCGACTATTTCTTTTTCTCTTTGCTCTTGTTATCAATTTTAACCAGGGCTCCATCCTTGACACCATCACGGTCAATTGAAAGTACAATCCTTTCCCCGGCCTTAACCCCATCAATAATCTCGGTAAACTTCCAGTTGCTTAAACCGGTTTTTACATCATGTTCATAGATAGCTTCATCGTCAGCATCGTAGATAAAGACCTTGTTACCTTCGAGCAGAGCCTCGGTAGGAATACGAACCACGTTTTCATGCGCATCGAGAATGATTTCCACGTCGGCACTATAGCCGGGCAGCATATTGAGTGTATTGTCTTCCTGGATAAAGTTGACTTCGACATCCACGGTGCGCGCCTGTTTTTCCCGGTTGAAGACATAAGGCGCAATACGACGGACATTGCCCTTGAAGAACTTCTTGTTATAGGCATCAAAGGAAATGCGCGCCGGCATACCGGTTTTAATTTCCGGTGCATCGACTTCATCGATCGGTGCCAGTACATAAAGACAGGTGTTATCAATAATATCCACTGCCGGCGGTGTAGGCAGGCCAACCGGGGAAGGCGTCACAAATTCACCCA
>JALUTJ010000496.1 GCA_027057985.1 Chromatiales bacterium | reverse complement strand
CCACCGCAGCCGTGGGGCTAGCCATACTGGCCGAGAAAAACAAGTGGGGGCTGCTTTATTATCTTGATCTACCCGAGTACCTGCACTTCGTGCTGGCATTTATCCTGCTCGACCTCTCTGTGTATTTTCAGCATGTCATGTTTCATGCCCTGCCAGTATTCTGGCGCTTTCACCGTGTTCACCATACCGACCTGGACTGCGATGTCACAACCGGGCTGCGCTTTCATCCATTTGAAATGCTAATTTCGATGTTGATCAAGTTCTTAACCATTATCACAATCGGCGCGCCGGTTATGGTGGTGGTCGTGTTTGAAATTATTCTCAATGCTGCAGCCATGTTTACCCATTCCAATATCCGGCTTCCAAAGGTGATGGAACGCGTTATCCGCTGGTTTATTGTCACACCGGATATGCACCGCACCCATCATTCCATGGAAGAAACCGAGAGCAATAGTAACTTTGGATTTTTTATCTCCGCCTGGGACAGGCTATTTGGTACTTACCTTGCTGAGCCCGGGGGAGGACATGAAGTGATGCAGATCGGTGTAAAGAATTTCCGCAAGCCACACTGGCAGAACCTGCGCTGGCTGCTTTATCTGCCCTTTGTCTCAGGTAATGACAGCTATGCCATTAATCGCCGTAAATCCAGATAAATAAGCATTCTAATTACCTGTTTACTTTAAGGTAAAAGAAGATTGCAGGAGGTAGAAAGCCGTTGTCGATCAAGACCGTGGGCCGCAGGGATGTATTTACGGCGTGTCTTGATCGGCAAAGGCTGAATTACCTCCACGTTCACAAATCAAAGTGTACTTTTTATTATTTAAACAGAACAGGTAATTAGAATACTGATATAGGGAAGTAATGGCATCAATACCAATGCTTAAGCTAAAGCGGTTTATTCACCGGCAAAATAAAGCAGAAACGCGTCCCTTTATCTTCGCTATTCTCTGCCCAGATTTTTCCCTGGTGCTTCTCGATAATCTGCTTTGCAATCGAAAGTCCCAGCCCGATCCCACCTGCCTTACTCATGGTCAGGCTGCTTTCGACAAACTTGTTAAACACGGTTTGTAATTCATCATCAGGAATCTCCACGCCATGCTCTTCAATACAGAACTTGAGCGCGGACTGTGGCTTATCCATTAGCGGGCCCTGCCAGCTGGTCTCACTAAGGCTAACCCTGATTTTCTCATCCGGGTGAGAATACTTGATAGCATTGTCCAGAAGATGTAGAACAACACGAAAAATCTTTTCCTGGTCGGCAAAAATGGAAGAATCAGTACAGCTGTTCTCCATTTCAAAACCAAGGTTTTTTTCTGCCAACTGCGCACTCTGTTCATCAACTATCCAGCCCGCTATTTCAGCAAGATCAAACTGGGTGATATTCAGCGTTACATCTTCTGTTTCAAGCTCGGAAATATCCAGCAGGTTATTTAACAGCAATAGCAGGCGATCGGCACTCTCCTGGATCTTCGACATGTAGTCCTGAACTTTTTCATCCTGGTTTTTCTCAAGTCGGGTCAAGCCCAGCTGGGTATAGGCTATAATGCCATGCATCGGTGTCCGCAGCTCATGTGACATTTTTGCAAGAAAATCAGATTTGACCTGATTAGCCGACTCGGCTGCTTCTTTAGCCTTATTCAGCTCCGAGGTTTTTTCCCTGACACTGTCCTGCAAGGTATCCTGATGTTGCCTCAGATCTGCAGCAAGGCGAGTATTGAGGTAAATATTCTTTGCCAGCTTGTCGAGACTGCTATTGATGCGGTAACCAAACACCACCAGCAGGAAAATAATCAGAACAATATTGAGCCGTATTAGAAACGTATTATCGATAAGCAGAAAAGCCAGCAGAAATAGAATAATCAGGCTGGTAATAATATTATTCTGGATGCCAAGGCACTGGCGAGTCCTGAGATGACAGTAATTACAACGACGGTACGGATGGATTCCTTTTCGGGATAACCAGCAGGCCGGGTTAACCCGTTTTTTGTTCATCTCATCTTCCGGATCCGGCTCAAAATAGACATCCATATAAGGAAACCTTGATACAAAAAAACAAAAATACACAGCCAGAACCTGTCTGCTGGTTATCCATCTATATTAAGGGAAAAAGCCTGTGGCAAATGTTAAAATTTGATAAAATATCGTTTTTAAACAGGGAGATCGTGTCCGTGTCATCTGAAAAAGAAAAATCCAGCCAAACCCTGATACTGGCTATCATTGTTGCGGCCTTTAGCCTGATGGGTGGTATATGGCTCAGCCAGAAGCATTTCCTGGAAAATAATGATACGAAAATTGTACCCGGTGTTGAGATCACCGTTCTGCCTGTTGCCAGGGAGCTAAAACCCTTTATCCTGCAAACCGATGAGGGTAAGCCCTTTACCCCGGCAACACTAAAAGGCCAGTGGAGCTTTCTTTTCTTTGGCTATACCAACTGCCCGGATATCTGTCCAACCACACTGCGGATCATGCAATCGGTATGGAAAAAGTTACCCACTAAACAGGGGCAGCCCGGCCATCCCCGTCTTTATTTTATTTCGGTTGATCCTGACAGGGATAGCGCAGCCACCTTAAAAAGCTATACCCGTTATTTTAATCCCGAGTTTACCGGTGTCACCGGCCATCTCGATGAAATTGATAAACTGGTAAACCAACTGGGTATCATGTATGGCTACGATGAAAAAGATAATGGAAATGATAAAGATTACAATGTCAACCATAGCGCTTCTCTTATCCTGATTGATCCGCGTGGGCGTATGCGTGCTGTTATCTCACCGCCTCATATTGCCGATAAAATCCTCGCAGACTTTGAACGCATTCGAATTTTTTATGGTGATAAATAATGAACTATAAAAAAACTGTTTTATTTGCTACCACCCTGCTGAGTTTACTTGCCAGCCCGGCTTTTGCAGCTAATAGCATTACGATTACAGATAGCTGGAGCCCGGAAGCACCACCCGTGGTAAAGGTGATGGCCGGCTATATGGTTATTCACAATAATAGTAACAGCGACATTGCCATTACCAGTATCAAAAGTAAGCTGTTCCGAAAGGTTGAAATCCATAACACAGTAATGAAAGACAATACCCTGCATATGGTTCGCCAGGATCGGCCCATTATCAGGGCAAAACAGACCCTTGTTCTTGAACCGGGTAAATATCACATGATGCTTATTGGTCGACAAAAGCCAGTTAAAGCCGGGGAAAATATTCCAGTTACCCTTTCTTTTGATAATGGAAAGAGTATAAATATCAGCCTGCCGGTAAGAAAGGCTGATGAGAAAAATAAAAAAACTGCTCCTGCCATGAAGTGCGGCGGTGGTATGAAGTGCGGTGGTGGCATGAAGTGTGGCGCCAGCATGAAAAAATAAAATTTATCGAGCAAGGAAAAAATTTTGAAAACTGGAGCCCGTCTATTTATAGCCCTGCAACACATTCTGCCGCAGCATTTTTTATCTCGCCTGATGTGGCGACTAACACGAGTTGAAGCTCGCTGGCTACTCAGGCTGGTATTGCCTTTTTTTATTCGCCAGTTCAAGGTAAATATGCAGGAGGCAAAAGATCCAGACTGGGAAAACTACAGCAGCTTTAACAGGTTCTTTACCCGTGAACTAAAAGAAGATGCCCGCCCTATCGACCCTGCTGAAGACAGCATTGTCTCACCGGTCGATGGTGCCATCAGTCAGTTCGGCAAGATTAATACCGACCTGGTATTTCAGGCCAAGGGACACGCCTACTCTCTGACCCAGTTACTGGGGGATCGCGAAGACCTGGGTAAGGTATTTAAGAATGGCCGTTTCAATACCATTTATCTTTCACCACGTGACTACCATCGTATTCACATGCCTGTAGATGGCACACTCACAGAAATGATCCATGTGCCGGGTCAGCTTTTCAGCGTTAATCCCACCACGGTTGAAAATGTCCCTGCCCTGTTTGCCCGTAATGAACGCGTTGTCTGCCTGTTTGACACCCCTGCCGGTCCCATGGCAATGATACTGGTCGGCGCGATTTTTGTCGGTAGTATTGAAACCCGCTGGCATGGTGAAGTAACACCACCTGCCGGAAAAGAAATTCGTAACTGGAAATACGATGATGAAAGCATCTCGTATAAAAAGGGCGAAGAAATGGGGCGCTTTAATATGGGCTCCACCGTGATCCTGGTTTATGCCAACAAGCAGATGGAATGGGAAAAATCACTTCAAGCCGGACAGACATTAAAGCTGGGAGAAAAAATTGGACATATCCGCTGAGAATCTGAAAACTTTATCATGCTCGATCAAATGGAAAGGCCACTACCTCATTGATATGCGTCGCTCCGCTCAGCACCATTAACAGACGATCAACCCCGATTGCTACTCCGGCACATTCCGGCAAGCCCGCTTTTAGTGCCGCCAGCAAATTAGTATCGGCCGGGATACCGGTCTGCCCATTCTGTTTTCTCAGTTGTTGCTCGTTGAGAAAACGCTGCTGTTGCTCCGTGGCATCAATCAGCTCATGAAAACCATTGGCCAGCTCCATGCCATTGAGGTAAAGCTCAAACCTTTCAGCAACAGGCGGATTATCAGGACGGATTCTTGCCAGTGCTGCCTGGCTGGCAGGAAAATCATAAATAAATACCGGGCTGTCCTCGGGCAGGTTCTTTTCTACCAGGTGACTCATCACCAGGTGTAACCAGTCATCCTTACTGGCATTGTCCATGCCTACGACCTCCAGCCCGGCATCTTTTGCAAGTTTTTCCAGATCAGCAATATCCGCAGTAAAGGGGTCGATGGCAGCAAACTCACGCATGGCATCACGATAGGAATAAAACAGGCTGCGCTCCAGTTTCAGTTCATCCTCAGCCACGTAACGTAATAACGCATTCACTTCACCCATCAGGGCATGGTGATCAAAATCCAGTCGATACCATTCCAGCATGGTAAATTCCGGGTTATGTTTTACACCACATTCATCACGCCGAAAGACCGGGCCGATCTGGTAGATTGAACCACTACCTGCTGCCAGCAGGCGTTTCATTGCAAACTCGGGGGAAGTATTTAAAAACAACGGTTCAACCCGGTGCTGTGCATCTTCGTGTTCCTGGATAATAAAACTTTCCAGTGCCGGATCGGTATTACCGGCATGAGACAGTACCGGGGTTTGTACTTCGAACACATCCCTGTCAGCAAAAAAAGCCCGCAGGCGAGAAAGCAGGCGGGCTCTTTTTTTTAACATTTCAATACTGGCTGTGGGCTGCCAATCTGTCATTGTTTTAAACCATAGAAAAACCGGTCAGTGAAGTATCCAGTGTGTGTTTCCAGTATCGCTTATTTCTTTTCCCGACCGACATATTCACCGGTGCGGGTATCAACCTTGATCAGTTCACCCTCTTCAATAAACAGCGGCACACGCACCACGGCTCCGGTATTACAGGTTGCGGGTTTTCCACCACCGCCACTGGTATCACCACGCAGACCCGGATCAGTTTCAGTGACTTCGAGAATAACGAAATTCGGTGGTGTAATAGCAATCGGGACACCGTTCCAGAGTGTCACTTCACACATGTCCTGCTCCTTGAGCCACTTGATGTTATCGCCTACAGCGGTGGCATCAGCACCAATTTGCTCGTAGGTATTCGGATCCATGAAATACCAGGCATCACCATCGGTATAGAGATATTGCATCTCGGTATCCATCACATCGGCGGCTTCAACGCTTTCACCGGATTTATAGGTTTTTTCAATAACGCGGCCGGTTTTCAGGTTACGCAGCTTTACCCGGTTAAAGGCCTGGCCCTTACCCGGCTTCACAAATTCATTTTCGATGATGCTGCACGGGGAACCATCAATCATTAGTTTCATACCCGATTTAAATTCATTGGTGCTAAAAGTTGCCATACTCGTTAAACTCTCCGGAAATTAAAATTGCCGTGCATTCATAAAATGCCTACTATTTGCCTATGATACCGCGAACCCCACCTTCTTGTCAGTCTAATACCGGAGCGAAATCCGCAAAAACGGCGGGCTGGCAAAAGCAACAGGCCGAAGCTTTTCGTAATGTCGCCGACTTACTGGCATTTTTACAGCTGCCCCCGCAATTACTGGATGGCGCAAGGCAGGCGAGCACCGATTTTACGCTACGGGTACCCCGCAGCTATGCCGCACTAATGGAAAAAGGCAATGCCGCTGATCCACTTTTACGCCAGGTGCTCCCCATTGAGGATGAAACGCTTCCGCAGGATGGATACCTCAGCGATCCGGTGGGAGACCTTGCTGCGCTGGCAGTACCAGGACTATTGCATAAGTATCGGGGCCGGGTACTGTTACTGACCACTGCAGCCTGCGGCATTCACTGCCGTTACTGTTTTCGACGCCATTTCCCCTACTCACAACATCGTGCCGAGGCTCACTGGCAACAGACTATCAACTATATTCAGCAGAATGAGGACATTCACGAGGTAATTCTCAGTGGCGGCGATCCTCTCACTTTAACTGAAAGCCGGCTACGCGAAATTACCGAGGCCTTACGCCCGCTTTCCCATATCCACACCCTGCGCATCCATAGTCGCCAGCCGGTAGTACTGCCCGCCCGCATTGATACCCCTTTTTTACACTGGCTGCAGACGCTGCCCTGGAAAATTGTGCTGGTGATTCATGCCAACCATGCTAATGAAATCTCACCGGCTGTTATCGAAGCCATGCAAAGACTACAACAACAGGGCGTTACCCTGCTCAACCAGTCGGTACTGCTTAAAGGTGTAAATGACAATGCAGATACCCTGACGCAACTAAGTGAAAAACTGTTCACTGCCGGGGTGCTCCCCTATTATTTGCACCTGCTGGACAAGGTTGCCGGAGCGGCACATTTTCATGTTAATGAAGACAGAGCCCGTGCCCTGATTGAAAAGCTGCGTGCGCGGCTTCCCGGTTATCTTGTTCCCCGCCTGGTGACCGAAATTGCGGGAAAATCCTCCAAAACCGCCATTTTGTAAGCAAAAAGCACCTTTTATCGCTAAATTTGCACCGAAAACAGGCTAAAAAGCGATGAAAATAACTCAATTCAGTCACTTTATGCCATAATTAAGCAAGGCAGAGGAATTTGTTACAAAAACAGAAATATTGCTGGTAAAACAAGAGCATACAGCATGTTTCTGAAAATTCAGGGAGTATTTACAGTGGGTAAGCTAGCAGGGCTAAAACTACCGGACCGATCCCGGCCCGATAAAAATGCCTTTAATATCCGGCCACGTAAAGTTGCCGCCTGGATAGATGCCCTGCCCCGTGCCAACCTGGGTGAAACCGCGCGCCAGGTTTTTACCGTACTGCATGACACCAACCGGCTAGCCTATCCCTACCAGGATCGGATCCGCTTCCTGGAGATGTTGCGCGAACCCCTGCACTATATTACCCACGCCATGAGAAAACACTTTATTGGCGCCAGCCTGCCACTGCCCGATAAAAACCGGAAAATTGCCTCGATCACCCGTGAGCTGTATCACTGCATGGCATGCGGTTACAAAATTGCGCTCGAAGACACCCTGAGATATAACCTGGTGGTACTGGATAAAAAAGCACTGGCTTTCCTGGTTCACCGCAGTTTTACCTACACCGGCCTGCATATCCTGACTGCCTACCAGTCCTATTCTGCGTATGAT
>JALUTJ010000495.1:5847-7650 GCA_027057985.1 Chromatiales bacterium | reverse complement strand
GAGAAAACATCCAGCAAGCGGCTACTATCCCGGTAATTTCGCCCATGTAGTATAAATGCTGGCTGTAAACTGACGCGATGATCACTCTGTGACATGATACAACGGCTTAATAATCATCCCGATAGCCAAGACTATTGAGAGCACGCTCATCATCCGACCAGCCTGCTTTAACCTTGACCCATAGCTGTAAAAAAACTTTTTGCCCGAACATTTTTTCCATATCGATGCGGGCTTTTGTCCCCAGCGCTTTTAACATGCTGCCTTTCTTGCCGATAATAATGGCTTTCTGATTATCACGCTCAACCCATATTACCGCGGCAATATCCAGCATATTTTCTTCCTGACTGAATTTTTCTATTTCTACGGTAAGATTATAGGGTAGCTCCTGGGCCAGGTTACGCATTAACTTCTCACGAATAATCTCCGAGGCGATAAAACGCGAGCTACGATCGGTAATCTGGTCTTCATCATAAAAAGCCTCCGACTCGGGAAGATAAGCGGTTACCAGTTCTTCAAACTCGGCCGTATTCACCCCTTTGGTGGCAGAAAGTGGAATAATATCGGCAAACTCAAATTTTTCCCTGACCTTCTCGATAAACGGTAGCAGATCTTCCTTTTTCCTTACCATATCGACCTTGTTTACCGCAAGAATAACCGGTGCGGTAACACCGTGTAAACGCTTCAGTACCAGCTCATCTTCATTCGTCCACTTCATCGCCTCAACCAGTACCACGACCACATCGACGTCTTTTAAACTGGCGCCCGCGGTTCGGTTCATAAAACGGTTCATGGCCCGGCTTTCATTGTCATGCATGCCGGGTGTATCCACATAGATTATCTGGCTATATTCATGCGTCTGAATACCGAGAATACGGTGTCGTGTTGTCTGTGGTCGGTGCGAGGTAATACTGATCTTCTGCCCCAGAAGATGATTCATCAGGGTAGACTTACCCACATTAGGCCGGCCAACCAGGGCAACATAACCACAACGAAATGCGTTGTTATCGCTCATGAACTTAGACTGCTTAAGACTTTTTCGGCTGCTGCCTGCTCTGCCTTGCGACGACTGCTACCGGTGGCAACCAGCTGGCTGGTCTGCCCTTTTATTTCGCAGGCAACCTTGAAAGTTTGCTGGTGCTCCTTGCCACTAACTGAAATCACATTATAGGTGGGTAAAGGCAGTCCCCTGGCCTGCAGGTATTCCTGTAACCGGGTTTTGGGATCTTTCAATACCATTCCAGGTTCACATTCATCCAGTCGTGCGGCAAACAGCTTCAGTATGAAATCCTTTACCTGGCCGATGCCGTGTTGCTTCTCGGAGTCGAGGTAAATTGCACCAATCAGGGCTTCCAGCACATCGGCCAGGGTTGAAGAGCGTCGGTAGCCACCACTTTTCAGTTCGCCGGCACCAAGCTGTATATATTCACCCAGTTCAAGATCCATCGCTATCTGGGCAAGGGTTTCTCCCTTGACCAGGCTGGATCGTAAACGGGTTAGCACACCTTCTTTTTCGCGGGGAAAGCGTTTGAAGAGTTCATGGCTGATCACCATGCCGAGCACGGAGTCACCAAGAAATTCGAGTCGTTCATTGTTTCTTGCACCTTTGCTGCGGTGCGTCAGGGCCAGTTCCAGTAAGGATTCATCATTGAACTGGTATCCCAGTAACTGGCTTACACGGGAAAGCGTATTCAAATGGTCGGTGCCTCGATGGTCTTGTCAAAGCTGACCACGACATCAAGATTGCCAAACATGTTTTTACGCACTTCGTATTCAATCTCGACAAAGATCGTGTCCTTGTTAACC
>JALUTJ010000495.1:0-5837 GCA_027057985.1 Chromatiales bacterium | reverse complement strand
CGAGTCACATCGGTCACCATGTTCACGTCCAGTCGCTTCAGGAGCATACTGCGAATTTCCGAACCTGTTTTGTCGCCCAGGCCGCGTTCTTCTTTAAGAGTGGAGAGGACATCATTAACTTTGAAGGAATCCATATAAATTGGCAGAATTTTCAGGGTAACAATCGCAACAAAGGCAATAAGCACAAGAATCAGCATAATACTGATACCGGTAAGCCCTTTCTGCTTTTTGATTAACTGCATAGTTTTGACTCCTTGATCCCCGTTTTTACGATATTTTTTAATGAATGACTGTACCAATCCGGTGCCATTTTGGCCAGTGCCCAAACTCCCAGCTCATCCAGACGAAAAAGGCTCGCCCCAGCAGATTCTCATCCGGCACAAAGCCCCAGTAGCGACTATCACGGCTGTTATCCCGGTTATCGCCCATGACAAAATAGCCATTTTCCGGCACGGTGAGAACAAAATCCTGCGCCGCCTGTGAACTGGCATGCAGAATATCGTGTTTCAGCTTTGGATCCGGCAATGTTTCTGTCAGACGCTGGTACTGTAAAAAACCACCCGCATACGGCCCCACTGGCTGCTGTTCGGCTATTTTTCCGTTTATATACAATACCTTATTATAGTAGGCAATTTCATCACCCGGAACACCGATCACCCGTTTTATGTAGTCGATGGACGGATTCTCCGGATAGCGGAAGACGATCACATCACCCCGCTCAGGCGTACCAAGATCGATAATCTTCTTGTTGATCACCGGGATACGGATTCCATAGCTGAACTTACTGACGAGGATAAAATCACCTATTTCCAGTGTGGGTAACATCGAGCCCGAGGGAATCCGAAATGGCTCGGCAATAAAGCCCCGCAGCAGGAAAACTATCAGTACCACCGGGAAAATAAAGCGTGAAAACTCAACAATAGCCGGTTCTTTAGCTTCTGCTGCCGGCTTCTCAGCGCCAGAACGGCGAGGGGCAAAGAACCAGACATCCGCAGCCCAGATAATGCCTGAAACCAGGATTAAAATGGCCAGAATCAGTGAAAAATCAATATTCATTTGTCCTTTCCTGTGCTTAGTACCGCGAGGAAGGCTTCCTGTGGAATTTCCACACTACCGACCTGCTTCATACGACGTTTACCTGCCTTTTGTTTTTCCAGCAGTTTTTTCTTTCTTGTAATATCGCCACCATAACACTTTGCGGTCACATTTTTACGTAACGCCTTCACATTGGTACGGGCAATAATCTTTGCGCCAATGGTGGCCTGTATCGCCACGTCAAACATCTGCCGTGGAATGATTTCCTTCATCCGCTCGGTGAGCTCACGACCACGTGCCACGGCCTGGTCACGATGTACGATAATCGACAGTGCATCCACTTTTTCACCGTTGATCAATATATCCAGTTTAACAAGATCAGCCGCCTGGAAACGCACGAACTCGTAATCCATGGAAGCGTAGCCCCGCGAGGTGGATTTCAGCCGGTCGAAAAAGTCCAGCACGATTTCGTTCATCGGGATTTCGTACTCGATAGCCACCTGGTTACCGAGATACTGCATCTTCTTCTGCACACCGCGTTTTTCAATACAGAGTGAAATCACGTTACCCACATAGTCATGCGGCACCAGGATACTGGCCACCACAATGGGCTCACGGATTTCATTGATATAGTTGGGTTCCGGCAGCTCAGCCGGGTTTTCAATCTTGAAGACCTCGCCTTTGGTATTCTCCACTTCGAAAATAACCGTTGGCGCAGTGGTAATCAGGTTGAGATCATATTCCCGTTCAAGGCGCTCCTGGATAATTTCCATGTGCAAAAGCCCGAGAAAACCACAGCGGAAGCCAAAGCCCAGTGCACTCGAGGTTTCCGGCTCGAAAAACAGCGCGGCATCATTCAGACGTAACTTGGAAAGCGCCTCACGCAGATTTTCATAGTCATCGCCCGATACCGGGAACAGGCCGGAGAAAACCCGCGGCTGTACCTGTTTGAAGCCCGGTAGTGGTTCATCGGCCGGGTGCGCGGCATCGGTAATGGTATCCCCTACCGGTGCACCATCGATTTCCTTGATACCCGCGATCATATAGCCCACCTCACCGGCATCGAGTGAGTCGAGGTCATGGCGCTTGGGGGTAAAGATACCAACATGGTCGACAAGATGATCACGCCCGGCAGACATAATACGGATTTTCTGTTTTCTGCGCAGGCGGCCATTGACCACACGCACCAGGGAAACCACACCAAGGTAATTATCGAACCAGGAATCGATGATCAGGGCCTGCAACGGTGCATCTTTATCCCCCTGCGGTGGCGGAACCAGGCGCACGATATCTTCGAGTAACTGATCCACGCCAAGTCCCGTCTTGGCCGAGACACGGGTGGCATCGGCCGCCTCGATGCCAATGATTTCCTCGATTTCCTGGCTAACCCGTTCCGGCTCTGCGGCTGGCAGGTCAATCTTGTTCAGGACTGGTACCACTTCCAGCCCCTGCTCGATAGCGGTATAGCAGTTGGCCACACTCTGCGCTTCTACCCCCTGCGCCGCATCCACCACCAGCAGCGCGCCTTCACAGGCGGCAAGTGAACGCGAAACTTCGTAAGAGAAATCCACGTGCCCCGGTGTATCGATAAAATTGAGCTGGTAGGTTTCGCCGTCATTGGCCCGGTAGTCCAGTGTCACACTCTGAGCCTTGATGGTAATACCACGTTCACGCTCGAGATCCATGGAATCGAGTACCTGGCTGTCCATTTCACGATCGGATAATCCGCCACACATCTGGATAAATCGATCCGCCAGGGTTGATTTACCGTGATCGATATGGGCGATAATGGAAAAATTTCGAATGTGGCTTAAATCGTTATTAGAATCACTCACTGACACTACTCACAAACTGCTCCGCAAAACATAAAAAAGGCGCATTTAGCGCCTGCAACCTGAGCCTTACTCAGAAGCTCTAGTTTAACGGATTTCCCTGCTCACTTATATACTGCTGCAGGGCTTTTACATCAAGAAAATAATGGCAGATTTCTCTATCGCCGGCTTTCAATACCGGCACCAGCGTACCATAGCACCCCTCGAGTTCCGGGTTATTGTCGATATAGATAATATCCACTTCCAACCCGGTACCTTCGAGGTAGGCCGGCAAATCACGCGCCATGTCTTCGCACAGATGGCAGCCGATGCGGCTGTACAGGGTGAGATTACTCACCAATTTTCAGTGCCAGGAAGCGGGGTGAATCGCCACGCTGAATCAGAACCCTAATCCACTTGTTCTCTGGTAAAGATTTCACGATCTTCAGGAACTGGCGGCTGGACTTGATATCCTTACCATCGATTTTTAGCAGAATATCACCGGCACGAATACCGGCACTATCGGCAGGACCTTCTTCCACGTTCTGCACCCGGATACCATGATCGACACCGGCACGTTTGCGTTGTTCACGACTCATATCGATAACATCGATATTCAGTCGATTGCTTTTCTTTTCTTTTGGTGCAGCACCACGCTCAGCCAGCTCCTCATCCTGTGGAATTTCTGCAATCTTCACCCGCAAATTCTTAACCTTGCCATCGCGGATAATGCGTACCTTAACCCGGCTACCAATAGGAGCCTGGCCCACAGCAAGTGGCAAATCGGAAGAACGGTTAATGGTCCTGCCATTAAAATGGGTAATCACATCCCCCACCTCGATACCGGCTTTTTTCGCCGGGGTATCATCCAGCACCTTCAGTACCACCGCACCCATGGGTTTCTCCATGTCAAAGGATTCAGCAAGTTCCTTGTTGACATCCTGGATCAGAACACCGAGCCAGCCCCAGCGTGCATGGCCATCCCGCTTGATCTGCTTGATAATATCCATAGCGACATCAATCGGAATGGCAAAAGAGAGACCCATAAAGCCGCCGGTACGGCTGTAAATCTGCGAATTAATACCGATAACTTCACCTTTCAGATTAAATAATGGACCACCTGAGTTACCTGGGTTAATCGCAACATCGGTCTGGATAAAGGGTACATAGTTTTCGCTTGGCAGAGTACGTCCCAGCGCACTGATAACACCAACTGAAACAGAATGGTCAAAGCCAAACGGTGAACCAATGGCCATCACCCATTCACCTACCTTTGCTTTTTTCGAGGAGCCTATTTTTATAACCGGCAGATCATCGGCATCGATTTTAAGCAGGGCAATATCACTGCGTTTATCGGTACCCACAACTTTTGCCTTGAGTTCACGGCGATCTTTAAGGCGAACGATAATCTCATCAGCATCTTTAACCACATGATTATTGGTTACGACATAACCATCGGAATCAATAATAAAACCAGAACCCAGTGATTCATTGGTCTGCTGTGTTTTTATTAACGAGGCTAAATGAGCATTATTCCTACCCTTCTGATGCTGATAATTTTGCTGCTCGAAAAAGCGCCGAAAGTAATCATTGAACGGGCCTAGATCCGGCATATTCGGAATTTGCTGTTGCAGCCTGTTCTTACGAATCTTCTGCGTAGTACTTATGTTGACTACCGCATCGCTATATTCCTCAACCAGGCGGGTAAAGTCTGGCAAACCGGAAACAGCTGCCATAGCTGAAAAACTGCCCAGCTGTAAAAAGATAAAAGTAATAAAAACCGAAATTTTCTTATAGGCGATTTTTGACATCACAGAACTCTCTTTCAAACAGGAATAATTAAATTAAATTTACCGGTAATTTTTTAACGATAACCGGTTGATATTCTTCTTTTGATGATATCGATAGTGAAAAACGCTTCACCACGGTCAAACCAGTGACAAAACCGGCAATAGCAAAAATAATAACAATGATCTCTGATTTGTCTGTGAAGAAAGTATCAGAAACATATACCCCAAAAAAGGAAAACAGAAACATAAGCAATAGCGGCAACATATAAACCATAAAAGCCCCCTTAAGCAGGGCACTTTCATCCAGGCTGACCATTACCCTGTCCCCTACTCCGGCACCAATTTTATTAATGGCCTTCATGTTGGACATACGTTTGCCAAGTACTTTAGATAGAACCGAGGTGCCGCAGGCGCTGTTTGCAGCACAGCTACCACAGGTGGATTTGCGCTGTGTTTCAATCCACGTCACATTACCTTCAATTGCAACAACGATTGCCTGTTCAGAAATCATCTTATTTTTTGATTCTTTCTACCGAATCACCCATCATTTTTACCGTAACCTGTGGTACTTCACCCACAACGGTAATATGAAAATCACCCACTTCACGGCCATAAGCATTGACCGCACCCATGGTAGAACCACCGACCAGGTTCTTGTTATTCATTTTCCTTTCGATATACACCGAGACAGAAGAAAGCCCATCAGAAAAAAGAAAATGTTCCACTGGCATCTTGCTCATCGCCATCTTATGGTGACGCTGCATACTCGGTTCAAAACCTGCCGGTACCCGGGTAACACGCCAGTTCATATTTTTGTGAGTTTTATGTGGTGGTGCTTGATCTTCCTTTACCTGGAACTTTTTATAATCATCAGTCGGTGTTGAAGCCCGAAGCCTCTCACGCTCGATTTTCTTCGGGTAGGCAATCCGGGTAAACATAAACTGTTCAACAATCTTGCCGTCGTTACCAATCAGGTAATCTTTTAATAACAGGCCGGTTTTATGATCAATCCAGAGGTCATGGCCATAACGATATTTATCACGTGGCTTGATAACCATCTTACGGGCTCGCTGTCCGGCTACAACACCATCACCAACAAAATGAAAACTATAACTTTTTAACAGCTGATCGATTTTTAAAGGAAAACTGGGTGGAAATTCCTGATCCGGGCGACGCTTGTCTACTACCACGGCTTTTTTAT
>JALUTJ010000494.1 GCA_027057985.1 Chromatiales bacterium | reverse complement strand
TCTATGCCTCTGGGCTTAATGGCTATGCCAGTCTGGATGTGGATGTACGGGAAGGCGATATGACACCGTTATTTGAGTCCATTGTTGAGCACGTTCCTGCTCCTGATGTCGATGTTGACGGTCCACTACAGTTGCAGGTCTCTTCACTTGATTACAATAGCTTTGTAGGCGTTATCGGTATTGCCCGTATTACCCGCGGTAAGCTGAAAACCAATACACCGGTTACCGTTATCAATTCCGAGGGCAAAACCCGTAATGGCAGGGTGCAGCTGATTTACGGTTTCCTGGGGCTGGAGCGGGTCGAGGTCGATGAAGCCCAGGCCGGAGACATCATTGCCTTTACCGGTATCGATAACCTGAATATTTCCGATACGATTTGTGATCCGAATAATGTCGAAGCCCTGCCGCCTTTATCGGTGGACGAGCCCACGGTAAGCATGACCTTCCAGGTCAATAACTCGCCGCTGGCCGGCCAGGATGGCAAGTATGTTACTTCACGTAATATACAGGAACGGCTTGAACGTGAACTGATCCATAATGTGGCACTGCGCGTCGAGCAGGGGGATGATCCGGACAAGTTCCGCGTCTCCGGTCGTGGTGAACTGCATCTTTCCATTCTTATAGAAAACATGCGTCGCGAAGGTTACGAGCTGGGGGTTTCCCGTCCGGAAGTTATCGTGCGTGAGGTCAATGGTGTTAAAGAAGAACCCTATGAACAACTCACTGTGGATGTTGAAGAACAGCACCAGGGCTCAGTAATGGAAAAGCTGGGTGAGCGCGGCGCCGATCTGAAAGACATGGTGCCAGATGGACACGGACGTGTACGCCTTGATTTTATTATCCCGGCACGCGGCCTGATTGGTTTTCGTACCGAGTTTATGACCGCAACCCAGGGAACCGGCTTAATCTATAGCGTGTTCGATCACTATGGCCCGGTTAAGGAAGGCAGCTATGGTCAGCGTCCTAATGGTGTCATGATTTCCAATGGCAAGGGTAACGCGGTGGGCTTTGCTCTGTTTAACCTGCAGGAACGTGGCCGCATGTTTATCAGTCATGGTGATGAAGTATACGAAGGGATGATCATTGGTATTCACTCGCGTTCCAATGACCTGGTGGTTAACCCGCTCAAGAGCAAGCAACTTACCAATGTCCGTGCCTCGGGTAGTGATGAAGCGATCTCGCTGGTGCCGCCTATCAGGCAGACACTGGAACAGGCGCTTGAGTTTATTGATGACGATGAACTGGTAGAAGTAACACCAAACCATATACGCCTGCGCAAGAAATTACTGCAGGAGCATGAGCGTAAAAAAGCCTCGCGCGAAGCAGTCTGACAATAAAGATTTTACCAGCTATTTATTCGGAAAATTCTACGTTCTCCGTGTCTTTACAGTGAAAAAATTGTATGTCGGCTCAAGCGCAGCGGAGCCGACAAACCAGTGTTTGTTCTACGGATATTTTTCTCGCAAAACGTTATTCACGACACGCTATACGCCATCCCTGGCCGCTCGACGATTTCATCCGTGAAATCGTCGGTCACTCATAACGTTTTTCTACAAAATATCCTGTTAAGCGTAAGAAATAAATCTTTACGAACTGCGTGTCTTTGCGGTGAAAAAAATGGTGTGTTGATTCGTATGCTTAGACCGCAGTCTAATAAAAATACACTTATTCCAGAAATTGCAACTACAAAAATACAAAATTTCAGTTACACTCTATAGATAAAATAATAAACATGGAGTGCAGGATGAAAAGTGAAATCAGACAATTTCTGAATGTCTTTGCTGTAATGCAGCAGGTATTAAAACGATTCCCACTACCTTTTGTTTTTGTTGTGCTGGCTACCCTTAGTGCATTACTATTGTTTCATGATACAAAGCTCATTGGCAGGGAGAATATCCAGCGCTTTTATCTTTTTACGCTCTTTGCCGCAATGGCCAATGTTTCCTTTAAACTTTATGTCGAGAGCCATTACAGCTCGCGAATAACCTATACAATCGGATCAGTCATTCTGACCCTGCTGACAGCCGCCTATGCCTGGGTAGTGCATGAATCTGATTCTGCATTGCAGTATTTCCTGTTCTTTGTCCTGTTATTGCTAAGCTGGATTTTTGCCGGCTATATCAATCGCGGCTCCAGCAACAGCTCGGTGTGGTTCTTTAATTATAATAGCGGCGTTGCTATCTTTTTTGCTGGCCTGGCTGCAATTATCTTTGCTGGGGGGCTATCACTGGTGCTGGTAAGCATACATTACCTGTTTGAAATTGAGGTTGGTGGAAAGTTATACGGCGATATCTGGATTATCTCCGTAGGGCTACTTTTCTCTACCTATGTGCTAGCGAATATTTCAACAGAATTTGATTTTAAG
>JALUTJ010000493.1 GCA_027057985.1 Chromatiales bacterium | reverse complement strand
AACGTGTTGCATGGCCTGTTTCTTTATTTATTTTATTTTAAAACAATAACTTAGCAATAATACCTGAGTGTTGCACCTGTTTATTAAACGCAACACATTTTTATAAAGGCTATAAAAATCAATAACTTAAATTCTGGCACGGCTGTTGCTCTCTCTATTCTGTTCATTTCATTAAGTTGTTAAGGGTGTTGGGATGTCTGAGTTGTTTGCCGAACCGTGGATGCTGAAACTGGTTGAGGAATGGAACCGCGAGCCCGAATTAGCAGGTGAACTGTCAAATGTTGGATTCAACTCCAGCATTGCCTATGGGTTTGTCGATGAAGAAAAGCCTCGTGCTGTACTGGTGATTGAAAATGGCCGCGCTATCAGTGGCGAGGTCTATAGCAACCAGGAGGTGAACTGGGACCTGCGGGCATCAAAAGAAAACTGGCTGCAATGGCTAAGTAAACCGCCTGGCATGCTGGCGCTGGGCATGGCCTATACCTCGAAAAATCTCCGATTCAACAAAGGTGATTACACCGCGATGATAAAAGATCCGCGTATGGCCGGGCCTTTTGTAAAAAGTTTTGCCGTGATGGCACGGGTTTAAACACATTAATAATAAAGAAGGAAAGCAGGGAATATGAAGCAGCATATGTCGCACAGATTATTACAGGTAGTTACCGGCCTGCTTGTTTTTATAGCCGGGCTTTTACCGCTGCAGGCAAATTCATTCGTTTCGGCCCCGACATATAACCGGGCTATGCAGCCGAACGCAGCGGTGGCACAACCTGAAATTATTACGGTTTCCAATACCCAGACCGGTACCAGTATCGTTATCGGCGGCACAGTTACGCCATTACGGGAAGCCACCCTGACGGCACAGATGCCGGGTCGGGTGGAGTATCTCGCCGGTATCGAGGGTGACTGGTTTCGTCCGGGGCAGGTTATCGTTGCCGTCGATGATGATGATCTGCAGGCTCAGCGTCGCCAGGCTATCGCCAATATCAATGGTCAGGTTTCGGCACTGCAAAATGCTCAGGTGCAGTATTCGAGAGAGTTCTGGTCTCCCCAGTCACGCAATATTGGTCGCATGCCGGGCATGGCCCTGCCTTCGCTTTTCGACCAGGTCTTTACCCGCCCCTGGGGCAGCGCCATGGGCTATGGCAACCCGCTACTGGATCGCCAGGCCGATCTTTATTCACAGAACAGCCAGCTGGGTTTATCCCGTAGCCAGTATATCGCGGCGCTGTCGCAGCTACAGGAAATCGATGCGCGCTTAAAGGATACCCGCGCACTTGCCCCTTTCGAGGGTGTGGTGGTGAAACGTTTCGTCGAGGTGGGAGATACGGTGCAACCGGGCCAGGCGCTGGTGAAGTTTGCCGATGCCCGCTATCTGCAAATTCAGGTTGAGATACCTGCACGCTTAATGTCGGGAATTCGTCAGGACATGGTTGTTCCTGCTGTACTCGATGTGGGCAATACCCGCGTTACCGCACGCGTGGCGCAGATTTATCCCATGGCAGATAGCAAGCGACATACGGTGACCGTGAAGTTTGACCTGCCTGAAGGTGTGCCGGGTGGGCCGGGAATGTATGCCGAAGTTATGGTGCCGGATGTGAATGCACCGGTGAATGTTTTACCGGTTATTCCGCGCACAGCAGTTGTCTGGCGCGGCAGTTTGCCCGCGGTGTTTGTATTGAATGCCGACAACAAGTCTGAACTACGTTTACTGCGTCTGGGTGAAGCGGTGGATGAAACCCATGTCTCGGTGTTATCCGGTATCCGTTCGGGGGAGCGTATCTACGCCAGGCCGACGCCGGGTATGGCATCGGGCTGGCAGTCGGGCGTCGGGCAACAAAAAGACAGGCCAGAGCAGGGCGAATAAGAGACGGGCGGATCGTTAAGTTATGAGTGAACAGAATAACAACACTGCGCAGCAAATGAGTTCTGAACTCGGGATTGCAGGACGGATTACGCGGCAGTTTATCAATTCGCCGGTAACACCATTATTGATGATGGCTTTTCTTGCGATTGGTTTACTGGGCCTGTTTTTTACACCACGCCAGGAAGATCCAAAAATATCCGTGCCCATGGTGGACATCTTCGTGCAATACCCGGGTGCTTCTTCAAAGCAGGTTGCAAGCCTGGTGACAGAGCCACTTAGTCGTATTATGAGTGAGATTCCCGGTGTCAGGCATGTGTATTCTGCAACCCGGCGCGGTGGTAGCGCAGTGACCGTTCGTTTTGAAGTGGGTGAAGAGATGGGGCCTTCCATCGTTAAGGTGCATGACAAGATCCAGTCTAACCTTGATTTAATGCCGCCGGGTGTATCCATGCCACTGGTAAAACCGGTCAGCATCGATGATGTTCCCACGGTTACCGTTACC
>JALUTJ010000492.1 GCA_027057985.1 Chromatiales bacterium | reverse complement strand
GGGGCGCTGACCTACCAGCCATTGCACATGGCCGTTTCCCGGATCAGCTCGATCAAGGAACTCGATTATATTTTTGCCACCCACCAGGACCCGGATATTGTCAGCTCGGTGGATAAGTGGATCATGTACACCGATGCCAAGGTGGTGGTATCAAAACTGTGGGAGCGCTTTTTACCGCACCTGATACCGGGTTATATGTCCCCTCAGGGTGATGGCCGTATCGTGGGGATTCCCGATGAAGGCGGCACCGTTCCCTTTGGTGACTCGGTAATCCAGGCGGTACCGGCACACTTTTTACACTCGGTGGGTAATTTCCATTTCTATGACCCGGTCAGCAAGATTCTCTTCTCCGGTGATGTCGGGGCTTCGCTTTCTGACAAGGATCATGAAAAGCCGGTGGAAAACTTTGAAGAGCACAAGAAAATCATGGAAGGTTTCCATAAGCGCTATATGGCCTCGAACAAGGCCTGTCGTCACTGGGTGCGTCGTATCAGGCAAATGGATATCGAAATGATCGTGCCGCAGCATGGTCGTCCCTTCAAGGGCAAGGCCATGATCAAGCAGTTTCTCGACTGGTTCGAGACACTCGAGTGTGGCATCGATCTGATGTACCCGGATGATCTGGTGACCAGTAGTGCAGATGTGGCCTGATAAAGTGAATTATTCCTAAATAGCATTATCCGGCCGCTCGTTTCGGTGTAAACTTCGGTTTTATTTTCTGATTCAATCATAAAATCATGTCCGATTTACCCGAACTTCGCCTGAAAAAAAATGAAGATCGCCGCCTGCGTGCCGGTCATCTCTGGGTATATAGCAACGAGGTGGATACCCGCCAGACACCGTTAAAAAATCTGCTGCCGGGGCAGTGGGTGCATGTCACCAATAACCGGGGTCGTGTTCTGGGTACAGCCTATGTTAATCCCGCTTCCCTGATCTCGGCTCGGCTGGTTAGCCGTTTTCCCAACCAGGTGCTGGACACGGATAGTCTGAGCACACGTATTCAGAATGCGCTCTCAATCCGGGAAAGGTTTTACCCGGTTCCCTGTTATCGTCTTGTCTATGGGGAAAGTGATGCCCTGCCGGGATTAGTGGTGGATCGCTTTAATGATGTGCTGGTGGTGCAGATAACCACGGTGGGCATGGAGGCTTTGCTTGACGATATTATTGCTGCACTGCAGCAGGTATTGAAACCCCGCACAATTTTACTGCGTAATGACAGTAGCGCCCGGGAACTCGAAGGCCTGCAAAGCTACAGCAAAACCGTGCTGGGTGAGCTGGCAGAAGAAGTGGTGCTGGAAGAAAATGGCACGCGATTTGTCACATCACTGCAGCAGGGACAGAAGACCGGCTGGTTCTATGATCACGCCCTGAACCGTCAACGCATGCAGCATTATGTAAAAGGAAAACGTGTACTGGATGTCTTCAGCTATGTCGGTGCCTGGGGCATACAGGCCCTGCAGGCGGGTGCAGCCGAGGTGAGCTGTGTCGATAGCTCGTCCTTTGCCCTGCAACTGGCGGCAAAAAGTGCAGCGCTCAATAACCGAGAGGAAAATTTCCATACTCTTGAAGGCGATGCCTTTGAAACCCTGAAACAGTTACAGCAGGACGGTGAAAAATACGATGTTGTCATTCTCGATCCGCCGGCTTTCGTCAAACGGCGCAAGGATCTAAAAGAGGGTAGCCTTGCCTACCGGCGTATCAATCGTATGGCGATGGAATTACTGGGTGATGAGGGCATTCTTGTATCAGCATCGTGTTCCTACCACCTTGGTCGGGAACAGTTACTCAATGAGATTCGTCAGGCTTCCTATGCTGCCAATGTCGAGTGCCAGGTGCTGGAGCAGGGGCACCAGGGTGCAGATCACCCGGTTCACCCGGCAATGAAAGAAACCGATTACCTCAAGGCCTATATCTGCCATATTCGCAAGGGAGTGAGTAAAAAATGATAGTTGATTTTGATCCGGTGGCCATCACGATTTTTGGCTGGGGCATACACTGGTATGGCCTGATGTACGTACTGGCCTTTGTCAGCGCCTGGTGGCTGGCACGACTGCAGACAAAACGACAGCAATACCAGGACTGGAATAACGAGCAGATCGAAGACCTGCTGTTTTACGGTGGTATGGGCGTTATCCTGGGGGGACGTATCGGCTACGTCCTGTTTTATGCCTTCCCGGATTTCATTCACAACCCGCTAATGATCTTCAAGGTCTGGCAGGGTGGTATGAGTTTCCACGGCGGCCTGCTGGGTGTGCTGCTGGCCATGGCGCTGTTCAATCGCAAGTACAAAAAAGGTTTCTTCAATATCACCGATTTTGTCGCACCACTGGTACCACTGGGGCTCGGTTTTGGCCGCCTCGGCAACTTTATCAATG
>JALUTJ010000491.1 GCA_027057985.1 Chromatiales bacterium | reverse complement strand
GGGCTATTGTTACAGGTTTCTTTTTATAGGTCATTTCACCTTCCAGTCGCAGGTAGCGAGCCAGGGTAACACGCAGCAGACCTTCAAGTTCGTAGGGCGTATTGTCTTCTATCATTTCTTCGCTACTCGCTTCCAGGGAACTTTCAGTGTCATTTTCTTTTTGCTGTGGGGGAGCTGGGGGAACAGTCCGCTTGAAATGAACAGGGAGCGATGTTTTTTTGTCCAGCCCGGGCTGGCGCCAGGCAGTATGGAAAATCATGCGATATTTCTCTGATTCGCTCAGCTTGTCGATTTCATCATTCAGCTTGAACTGGCTGGCAGGCAGCAGGCGGTAGCTGAGACGCTTATCGACATTTTCTGGCAGCCAGCTGCTGAGGACAGGCTGTCCCAGCTCAATAGTTTTTTCCGGTAATTCCATGTTTACCTGTAATGGCCAGTTCTCGGCCTGTTTGGCCTGTGGGTCAAGGTTTTCAAAAATGACCACTTCCACATCATAGTAGCGCATTTCCTGCTCAGCCTGGATGTGAAAAGTGAAGAGTAAAAGGACGGTACTGATTAGAACTTTCAAGAGACTGTTTCCTGCGATATTTGACAAATTTTTTTCGTTTTTATGGTATCAGATTGCCATATAATAATGCTTATTTTGTCATTGTTCAGCCTAAAATGCGAAAACTTATTGAGAATATGTGATGACTGTACGAAAAGTGGTAAAAATGGGGCACCCTGTACTGCTGCAGCCTGCCAGCCCGGTAGAAAGTTTCAATACCCCGCAGCTGGATGAGCTGGTCGAAGACATGCTGGAGACCATGTACGCTTATGACGGAGCAGGACTGGCTGCACCCCAGATCGCGGTTCCTCTGCGGGTTATTATTTTCGGGGTTGAGGCGAACCCACGCTACCCGGATGTTGAGCCGGTTGAACAGACGGTACTGATTAACCCGGAAATCAGCTTTATTGGTAAGGAAATGGAATCTGCCTGGGAAGGCTGTCTTAGTGTACCCGGCATGCGTGGTCTGGTAGAGCGGCATAAAACCATTCATTATTCAGGTTATGATCAACACGGACATCGCATCGAACGGGATGCTGAAGGTTTTCATGCCCGCGTGGTGCAGCATGAAGTCGATCATCTTGATGGCATTCTCTACCCGCAGCGCATCAGGGATATGCGCAATTTTGGTTTTGAAGATACCCTGTTTGCCGAATCCTCGCGTAGTGAGGATAGCCCATGCTAAAAGATATTCATGTCACCACGGTTATTATTACCATCACCCTGTTTTTGCTGCGCGCCTTCTGGGTCTTTACGAGATCTGCCATGATGCAACGAAAGTGGGTCAGGATTGTTCCCCATGTCAATGATACGATTTTATTTATTACGGCTGCCGGACTGTCGATAAGCCTGCAGCAATATCCCTTTGTCCATGGTTGGGTAACGGCAAAGGTGGTGGCGCTACTGTTTTATATTGTTTTTGCCAGCTATGCCCTGAAACGTGCCCGCAGTAAAAGAAGCCAGCTGATATTTTTTATTTTGGCTCTGGCAACCGTCAGTTATATTGTCAGTGTAGCCCTGACTCGCAATCCAGTGTGGTTTTTATCATGAAGCAAGCGTCTGTAATAACCCTTCAAGGGCTTTAATACGATCTTCCGCTTTTTCATATCCTTTGAGTAATCTTAGCTTATTGTTACCGTCCAGTTTATATTCAGCAGGTTTTGTCTGGATAAGCTGGATGATTTTCACTGGATCGATATCCGGTTGCTCTTCAAATACGATTCTTCCAGATTCTACGCTGTAATCGATTTTGCGAATATCAAGTTTCGCAGCAGCAAGTTTGAGGCGGGTAACCTCGAACAGCGTTTTTAAAGCAGGTGGAATCAGGCCAAAGCGATCAATCATTTCAACCTGCAATTCACGCAATTCATCTTTATTGCCGGCATTGGCAATGCGCTTGTACATAATCAGGCGTTCGTGAATATCTGGAATATAATCTTCAGGTATCAGTGCTGGTACGTGCAGGTCTATCTCTGCTCCACGATGAAGGGGCTTGTCGAGTTGTGGTGTTTCTCCACGTTTTAAGGCCTGAACTGCACGTTCGAGCAACTCGGTGTACATGGTAAAGCCGATTTCCATCATCTGCCCGCTTTGATCATCCCCCAGCAGTTCACCTGCTCCACGAATTTCAAGGTCATGACTTGCCAGGGTAAAGCCGGTACCGAGTGATTCAATCGACTCAATAGCTTCGAGTCGTTTTTTTGCATCGGCTGTCAGGGTATTACGTTTAGGTATCACCAGGTAGGCATAGGCACGGTGGTGCGAACGGCCAACCCGGCCACGCAGCTGGTAAAGTTGTGCCAGACCGAAACGATCTGCGCGGTTGATGA
>JALUTJ010000490.1 GCA_027057985.1 Chromatiales bacterium | reverse complement strand
TCGAGCAGGATGACCACGTCTTTTTTGTGTTCCACCAGGCGCTTGGCCTTTTCGATCACCATTTCTGCTACCTGTACGTGGCGGCTGGCTGGTTCATCGAAGGTACTCGAGACCACTTCACCGCGTACCGAGCGGGTCATTTCGGTCACTTCTTCCGGACGTTCATCGATCAGCAGCACGATTAGATGACATTCGGGGTTATTGTGAGTGATGGCATGCGCAATATCGTGCAGCATCATGGTTTTGCCCGCTTTTGGTGGCGAGACGATAAGGCCACGCTGTCCCTTGCCAATTGGAGCAGTGAGGTCGATAACACGGGCAGTCATGTCCTCGGAGCTGCCATTACCGACTTCGAGCTTGATGCGCTCGGTGGGGTGCAGCGGCGTCAGGTTTTCAAACAGGACCTTGTGCTTGGCATTTTCAGGTGGCTCAAAATTGATTTCATTGACCTTGAGCAGGGCAAAGTAGCGTTCACCGTCTTTGGGTGGGCGAATCTTGCCCGCCACGGTATCACCAGTACGCAGGTTGAAGCGGCGAATCTGGCTGGGTGAGACATAGATATCATCTGGTCCGGCGAGGTAGGAACTGTCTGATGATCGTAAAAACCCGAAGCCGTCCTGGAGTATTTCCAGTACGCCATCGCCATAGATATCCTCTCCGCTCTTGGCGTGGGACTTGAGGATGGCAAAAATAATATCCTGCTTGCGTGAGCGGGAAAGATTGTCGATGCCCATTTCGGTGGCAATTTTAAGCAGTTCAGGTACGGGGGTTTGTTTGAGTTCAGATAGATTCATAGTTGAGGATTCTTTCTTTTAGCGTGTTATTAAAAATACGGCACGAAAGTGCGTAATGGTGAAATCTGGTTTTGTCGTTGTTTTGAAGTTTTAAGAGATTTATTAGCCCGGAGATACTGCTAAACAGAGAGTATGGTGCGGGCGATTAGATTTACAAATTCGGGTAATCTGAATATGGGTGGAACATTAACATTAAAATTCCCCAACGTCCAGCACCCGAAGGTGCCAGACGTGTGATGGAATTTACAGATTGCTGTCGATAAAGGCGGCCAGTTGTGACTTGGAAACAGCACCGACCTTGGTGGCTTCAACATTACCGTTTTTGAAAATCATCAGGGTTGGGATACCGCGAATACCAAATTTTGGTGGTGTTGCAGGATTTTCATCGATATTGAGCTTGGTAACTTTCAGTTTACCGGCATATTCTTCGGCAATTTCATCGAGAATGGGGGCTATCATTTTGCAGGGGCCACACCAGTCTGCCCAGTAATCAACCAGTACGGGGCCTTCGGCATTGACGACTTCTGCTTCGAAGGTATCATCAGTGGCATATACGATCTTGTCGCTCAAGGTTTTGTCTCCTGTGACGTGAACTTAAATTTTATTGTAGTCGTTCTGGGAAAAAAACTATACCTCAATTTGAGCGCATGATGCGTTTTATTTCAAGTCCATTATGGACAATGATCTGTTATGCTGTAGCCCATGAGTGAACAACATTTAACCAAAACGACATTTTCCAGCTTTGATTTGCCCGTGCAGGTAATGCAAGGTATTGAAGAATCAGGCTTTTTATACTGTACCCCGATCCAGGAGGCCTCGCTGCCCTATGCGCTGCAGGGCCAGGACATTGCTGGCCAGGCCCAGACCGGTACCGGCAAGACCGCAGCATTTTTGCTCGCGACCTATGTGCACCTGTTAAAACATCCGGCCCCGGCAGAGCGTAAACCGAATCAGCCGCGCTGTATTATCCTTGCCCCAACCCGGGAGCTGGCGGTACAGATCCACAAGGATGCCGAAACCCTGGGCCGGCATACAGGGCTGAAGCACGTTGCCATCTACGGTGGTACCGGCTACGAATCGCAGAAGCAGGCCCTGCTCGATGGTGTCGATATCCTCATTGGTACGCCGGGGCGGATTATCGATTATTTCAAGCAGGGTGTGTTTGATCTGAAACAGATCCAGGTGCTGGTGCTGGACGAGGCCGACCGTATGTTCGACCTGGGCTTCGTCAAGGACATTCGTTACCTGCTACGGCGCATGCCTGCGGCCGACAGGCGCCTGAATATGCTGTTTTCTGCCACCCTGTCGCACCGGGTCAACGAGCTGGCCTATGAGCATATGAATAATCCGCAACAGGTGGTGATTGAATCCGAGAATGTCACCGCGGATCGGGTCGATGAAATCATTTACTACCCGGCGATGGAAGAAAAGATCCCGCTGCTGTTTGGTATTTTGCAACAACGCAAGGATGACCGCGTGGTGATCTTTATCAATACCAAGCGCGTGGCAGAGAAAATCGATGCCTATTTCCGCGGAAACGATATCAATGCCGCCATGCTTTCAGGCGATGTGCCGCAGAAAAAGCGGATGCGCATCCTGGAAGACTTTACCAATGGCAAGCTGCGCATTCTGGTGGCAACCGATGTCGCTGCCCGTGGCCTGCATGTCGAGGATGTGAGCCTGGTGATTAATTATGACCTGCCGCAGGATGCCGAGGACTATGTGCACCGTATTGGCCGTACCGGCCGCGCCGGTGCCAGTGGCGAAGCTATCAGCTTTGCCTGTGAGGAATATGTGCTGTCATTGCCGGAAATCGAGGAGTATATCGGCCATAAGATCCCGGTGGCCTCGATCAGTAATGATTTGCTGGTGACACCGAAACCCCCGGCAAAAATTGAACGCCGGCATCGTGGCGGACATGGTGGCAAAAAGAAAAGCGGCAAGAAAAGGCACCATCACGGCAGGCGGCAGCATCACTCGCGTAATAAAACACAGGCCTGATAGCAGGGCCTGTGTTCGTCAATAACAATAAATAACCGTTATTCAGGTTTTTAAAATGAAAAATGCCCTGATTCTGCTTTCCAATCGTCTTATCAAGTTGTTTGCCAATCTTCTCAAGGGGCTGTGTTACGTTTTTCATTTCTTTTTTCCGAACAAACGTTTTACCCTGCCACGGCATGCAAAACCACTATGGCGTACGAAAAAGTACTACGCGATTCCGCGTAAGCTATGGCAAACCAATTATACCAGTCGCGTCACTCTGCCGGTGTATCTGAATTACCTGTTTAATCGTCTGCTGGCCTATGATTTTGATCATTACTTCGTTATCACCGAAGAACGGGCGGACTTTATTCGGGAAAATTATTCAAAGGAAATTTTTGATGCCTATAGCCGAATCCAGATAGGTGCTGCCCAGGCAGATTTCTGGCGTTTGCTGGTACTGTATCGGGAGGGGGGTGTTTACATGGATATCGATGCGCACCTGGTATGGCGTCTTAGCGCTATTGTGACTGCGGAGAAAACCGAACTTTACCTGATGAACCGGGCAAAGGATCTGACGAATTACTTTATTGCCAGTGAAAAAAATAACCCAAACCTGAAGAAAATGATTGATCTGGTAATGAAAAATATCGAGGAAAACACGCTGACAAACGTGTTTGACCTGACCGGGCCGGGGATTCTTAACCAGGTGCTTGACCTGGAGACCGCACCGACGACCTATTTCCGCTATACCTGTAACCAGGGTAGTTTTACCAATGACTATTTTCAGTACGTGGACAAGCCGGAAGGCAAGTGGACCACGGCTCAGCACAAGATCGATATCATTCGTAAGCAGGACTAAAGCGGTTTCAATTCTTAGCGCATATTTTTTGACTGGCGCCAGAGCTGGAAGGTGGGGTATTTTTTGTAACCACCACTGAGAACGTAATCCAGTACATTTCTTAAGCGGTGAAACCAGACCACCGCTTCAATACGAATAATTTCTTTACCACCCTCATCAAAAAAGATAATGGTTGGGGTGTAGTTGATATTTAATGCCCTGGCCCAGTCCGAGGCAGTCGTTTTCTTTCCCGCAGGGGTAATCAACGGCTGGCCGCTTTCAATATCCAGTTGTACCGCTTCGAGTTGTAATAGCCGGGTTTCAATATCAGGATGACTCAGGGGCTCGGCATGCAGTACATCGCAGGCATGGCAACGCTTGCGTTCAAACACCACCATTAACGGTTGTGAAGCTTTTATATGGCTGCGATCCAGCAGGTAAGGTGGCTTGTTAAAGGCTTCATTGCTATTAAGTTCCGGCCGTCCATAACTCATGGCCGCCTCGGCGCGTGCCATGTAATGACGAAAATTTTCTTTTTTATAGTGACCATCGGCAACATATTCGAGTGCGGCGCGGAACTGATAGGGTGGTCGGTAACCACGAAGGCGCAAAATCTGTTTGCCCTCAGTGTTATAAAAAATAATGGAAGGAGTAAAGTTGGTTTTTTTCAGGGCTGAAAACTGTTTCTCGGTATAGGTCTTGCCATCGAGATCGGTAATGATACGCTGACCCTTGACATTAATGGCGACGACATCGAAGTTCTTGCGGGTATATTCGACAATATCAGGCTGTCCCCAGTTCTTTTTCAGGTGTTGCTTGCAGTAAGGGCAGAATTTCTGGCCAAAATAAATAATCAGCCCTTTTTTCCCGGCTTCACGGGCTTCCCTGATGTCATCATTCAGTTCCAGAAAACTGAGTTTGAACCAGTCGGGTAGTACCAGTGCTTCTTTTAGCGGACTGTCATCGAACTCAAGATCGTCCTTCGCGGTTGTGGCAAAGCTGTTTATACTGACAACTGTTAATAATAACAGCACCAAAAGCCGGCTGAAGGCAGTCTGAAGTACCATGTTGCTTTATTTATCCTGTGAAGGTTTTACCGGTTTCTGGAAATAGCAGGTCAGGACACTTGAAAGGGAGGTCAGTAACCAGAAGGTAAAAAAGCCAATGGTATATCCGCCCATGCGGCTAATGGGATCAAAACCGGCAATATGAGCCAGTAGCTGTGGATCAAAAACTGAAAAGAAGATGATAGTTGCTACGCCTGCGGTAATGAAAGATGGCCATAAAACAGTAATAAGCTTTGGTGCTTCCTGTGTATTTTCCATATTAACTTGCCCCCTCTTTATTCAGGCAAACTTCAGATTTATTATTCTGCTCGCAGAGACCAGTTAGTCTCTTGCGGGATGGATGCCCGACCATCAATTCGCCACTGCAGGTTCTCTGGTTGTAACACCAGGTTCCAGTTACCATCTTTTATATTTTTAATACGGGCAGTATAGCTTTTTCCATCTGGTGAGAGTAACAATAACACATTTTGATCAAGGTGGGCGCGGGTAGCATGGGACAGCATCAATTTTAGACGTTGTGGATACTGCTGCAGCTTGCCCTGCAACCGCAGGGTAATCAGGCCGCTGTCCTGTTGCCAGTCGATACCGGCCTTAAGATTTAAACGCCTAGCTTCGACTTCGCGATCCAGAACCTTGTTAATAGCCAGCCCTGTTTTGTAATAATCATCATTGACCAGGCCATCATCGGTTTTCACCGCGATAACGACGGTGGCAATACCGGCAATAACGGCGATAAGCGGAAAGCTTATCAGGAACCAGGGCCAGAACTGCCTGTACCAGGGTGTTGTCATATTGATGGATGAGTTCATATTAGTTTCCTATTTAACCAGTGGGCCAATAAAGCGACCCTGCTCGGTGACCTGTATCTCAGGTTGATCGGTTGCTTTCAGGCTAAAGTAAATCGTGTTAGTGGTTTGTTCCAGATTAACAGGATCAATCTGAATTCGTAGTGGCAGGTTAATCACCTCGCCACTGTCGATAACAATTTCATTTTTTGCATTAACGATCTGCATATCTTTTAGCCCCTTGATTGAGAGCTGATAGTGATGTTTCTTTGTGTCCATATTTATCAGCTTGAGGGTATAGATATTTTCAACCAGACCATCCACGGTTTCCCGGTAGAGTGCATTGCGATCGCGGATTATGTCCAGTTCCAGCGGGATACGCGTGGCAATACTGTAGAACAGTGCGGCAGAGAGCAGTAGTAACAGGCTGGCATAGACAATGATACGTGGGCGTAACAGATGCGTGGTCTTACCGTCCATGCGGTTTTGCGTGGTGTAACGCACCAGGCCCTTGTCATAACCCATTTTTTCCATAACATCGTCACAGACATCGACACAGGCCGCACAACCGATGCACTGATACTGCAGCCCATTACGAATATCGATGCCGGTAGGACAAACCTGTACACAGAGAGTACAGTCTACACAGTCTCCCAGTCCCTTTTCTTTCGGGTCGATATTTTTCTTGCGTGCGCCACGGGGTTCGCCACGTTTTTCATCATAGGAAATAATCAGGGTATCACGGTCGAACATGGCGCTCTGGAATCGAGCATAGGGGCACATGTAGATACAGACCTGTTCCCGTAACCAGCCGGCATTGCCATAGGTGGCAAAACTGTAGAATACAATCCAGAAGGTTTCCCATGGGCCAAGTGAGAGGTTGATTACGGCATATCCCAGCTCGGTGATCGGGGTGAAATAGCCAACAAAGGTAAAACCGGTCCAGGCGGCAAAGGTTATCCATATAAAATGCTTGATACTCTTGAGTAATAGCTTGTGTCCATTAAGTTGCTGCTTGTCCAGCTTGATCTGCTGGTTACGACTGCCTTCAACCTTGCGCTCTATCCATAAAAAGACCTCGGTCCACACGGTTTGTGGGCAGGCATAGCCACACCAGAGACGGCCGGCTAGCGCAGTAAAAAAGAACAGGGATAATGCGGCGATAATCAGCAGGGCAGCAAGATAAAAGAAATCCTGCGGCCAGAATGTCAGGCCAAAGATATAAAACTTGCGAGCCGGTAAATCAAACAGCACGGCCTGGTGACCATCCCAGCGAAACCACGGTACCAGGTAATACAGCCCCAGCAAGATAAAGACACCGGCAACACGCAGTGAGGCAAATAGCCCGGTTACCTTACGCGGATAGATTTTCTGGTGTTTTGCATAAAACTCCTGGGAACTGTCATCACCCGTATTCGTAGTTGCTGTATTTTTTTTCATCGGCTCGTTTCTTCAATACATAAATTTACTGAACAATAATAAAGAAGGCCGGCCAGTAGGGGAAGAGTCTTCCGCTGCTGACCGGCCCAGAGGCAGGTATTTTACTTGTGACTTAAGCTGTAAATATAAGCCGCGAGTAAATGCACCTTGTTTTCACCAAGGAAGTTACCATGGGCCGGCATCACACCGTTACGTCCCTTGCTAATGGTCTGGGCAATGACGCCGGCAGAGCCGCCATAGAGCCAGGTGTTATCGGTCAGGTTGGGGGCACCAAGCGCCTTGTTACCTTTCCCATCGACACCATGACAGGCTACACACAGGGTTTCAAACCGGGCCTTACCAGCACTGGCAAGTGCGGCATCATGTTTGCGACCACTCAGACTGATAACATACTGGGTCACTTCTTTCACGCCCTGGTCTCCAAGTACAGAGCCCCAGGCAGGCATGGCACCCATGCGACCATTCATAATGGTGGCCTTGATTTCCGCAGGATTACCGCCCCATAACCAGTCATTATCGGTCAGGTTAGGGAAGCCACGGGCACCACCGGCATCTGAACCGTGACAGGTGGCACAGTAGTTAAGGAACAGTCGTTGACCAACTTTTGTTGCCTTGCTGTCTTTTGCCAGCTCGGTAATATCCTTTTTCGCATAATTGGCAAAAATAGGATCATAGTTTTTGTTGGCATGCTCGATTTCCTTTTCGTACTGGCCTTTCGAGGTCCAGCTCAGTTTACCGGCATATTTACCCAGACCCGGAAAAAGTGTCAGGTAAATAAAGCCAAAGATGATGGTGATATAAAAC
>JALUTJ010000489.1 GCA_027057985.1 Chromatiales bacterium | reverse complement strand
ATCCGTATCGGGCCAAATTCTGATATCAACAACAACACATTTACTGGTACATTCACACCGGAAATTGAAATCCTTGCAGGTATCATGTCAAGTAGTCAGACCTGGCGCAAGCAAACGGGCGTCTCGACATTTGTTGTCATTGCTGGTGGCACGGCAAGCGATCTGCACGTGTGGAAAGAAGGCACTGGTGTGATATTGACGATTGAACCAGGCGTTACCGTAAAGTTTGCAGGCACCGGGTTGCGAATTGCTTCCATCCACAGTTGGAGAGGCTTGAGGGGAGGGCTTGTTATTAACGGTACAGAAACCGAACAAGTGTTGCTCACCAGTGCTTCAGGTGAGAGCGGCGGCTGGAAAGGTATTATTTTTGATGAACGCAGCGATGATGGTATCAGTTCTTCTTTGTCATACTGTACAATAGAAAATGCAGGGCAGGCCAATACATACGGTGTTGCAACTGCATTGCACGTTTACAAATCGAACAATGCGCTGACGATGACGAAGTGCAGTATAAAAAGCAGCAGTGGGAGTTCTATTATTTTAGTTCAATCACAAATGAGTTTTACAAATGGTGAGATTACGCAAAACAACGCCCAGGAAACCATTCACATTGGCAACAGCATGCTGACCTTGTCCGGCAGCAAGATTGCAAATAGCTTTTCCGGTACGTCAACCGTCATCAGTTTATCAGGTGCCAGCACCGGGGTGCTGAACAATAACTCGATCACAGCCACGAAAAGCGATTATTGGATCAAAGCCGAAGACAATTACAGTAATGCCATGATTTCAGGTAATACATTCAGCGGCGCAGCTACCCATCCCATCCGTATCGGACCAAATTCTGACATCAACAACAACACATTTACTGGCACATTCACACCGGAAATTGAAATCCTTGCAGGTACCATGTCAAGCAGTCAAACCTGGCGCAAGCAAACGGGCATCTCGACATTTGTTGTCATCGCTGGTGGCACGGCAAGTGATCTGCACGTGTGGAAAGAAGGCACTGGCCCGGTATTGACAATCGAACCAGGAGTTACCGCAAAGTTTGCAGGCACCGGCCTGAGAATAGCTTCCGCCCACAGTTGGAGACGCTTGAGGGGCGGGCTTGTCATTAACGGTACAGAAACCGAACAAGTGTTGCTCACCAGCGCTTCAGGTGAGCGCGGCGGATGGAAAGGCATTATTTTTGATGATCGCAGCGACGATGCGGTGAGTTCATCACTACGTTACTGTATAATAGAGAATGCTGGCCAGGCGAATGCCTATAGCAGGCATGCCGCAGTTTATTTCAATATCGCCAATGCCGTTACTCTCAATAATTGTGTCGTTAAAAATAACGGCAATGTCGGTTTGCACATGTACAAGGCCTCTCCAGGTATCAATAATTGTAAAATAACGAATAATGGCTCTTATGGAATTTTTGTCGATGCAGATTCCAAACCGATAGTTGGCAACTCATCCACCAGCGGCAACGACATCCATGGCAACGGCACATATGATCTTTATAATGCCAGTATAAACACCATCAACGCCCGTTTTAACTATTGGGGCACGATAGACCGAAACCAAATTGAAGCTCGCATCTTTGACAAAGCTGACAATCCCAATGTGGGACAAGTTATCTTTGAACCCTGGACGGACGCTTCTCATAACGTAGCGCTTCCGGATAACACGCCGCCAACACCTCCTGCCTGGACTTTGGCCTGGAGCGATACAACCCGAAGCGTACAAATATTCGAAAATGTGGCCTATGATTATCCTCAACCATATTTCCTCTGGGCAGGCGCAAAAGACCCCAGCGGCATTGCCGGGTATGCCGTGGCCTTTACGACTGACTCATCATCAGGCATTCCGCCAGTCATTACTCAAACTGACACGAGTTTGCGGGTGGTTCAGCCGCTGAAAGCGGATCATCGCTATTTTCTCCGCCTCAGGGCAAAAGATCATGCCGGAAATTGGAGTGAGGCAGTTACACTATTTCGTTATTTATATCGTCCTATCACCAATACCCCGCCGGAAACCCCTGTCGCCTTATTCCCGTTGCATGGCGAGGAATTGCAGCCGCAGGGCCTTTTGGTTTGGCAAGAATCTTCTGATCCTGATTATGGCGATGAAGTTTCCTATATTTTCCAGATCGATAGCGACAGCCTTTTTAGCAATCCGGCAGTAAATACTGAAATAATCGCGAAAACTTCAGATTCAGGTGATAATGCAAGCCAAAACTCAGCAAGCGCAAAATCACCTGCTGGTATTGCGGGTAATAGCATCGCTGTGCAATTGGACACATTGTCGGATTATTCGAACTTACAGGATAACACGGTTTATTTTTGGCGCGTGCGTTCGCAGGATAATCGCGGTGGCCTATCCGGGTTTAGCGA
>JALUTJ010000488.1 GCA_027057985.1 Chromatiales bacterium | reverse complement strand
GGCAGGTGTATATCTGAATCCCGATAAATTTTTCTACCGGGCTTTTTTTAAAAAAAGGAAAAGGACAACCAGTTTACTGGGATGCAATTATTCCTGTTTTAAAAAAGATATGCTGGCAATCAATGGTTATGACGAGGGTTATGGTGAAACTGCAGTAGGTGATGATACCGATCTGCAGTGGCGTTTTCAGCAGCTAGGGTTAAAGATAAAATCGGTAAAAAATGTCGCTAATATGTTTCATCTGCATCATAGTCGTACTTTTCGAGACAGGATATCAAGCAAAATTGAGCTTGAGAAAATGTTAGAAAACAAAAGAAAGGGAAATTACCGCTGTGAACAGGGTCTGGATAAGCATTAATTATGTTTTTCTGCCCTGGATATTGCAAGCAGGATACCAAGGAAAAATGCAAAAAATGTCATTGGAATGATGGTATGCAGAATATTGCCTACGGTTGAAAAAACAAATACCAGCATCATAAAGGCATAGTTAATATTTCGGTAACGGGAGTCGTTGATTTTAACGGTGAAAACGGTGTACATAAGATAAATAACCGCAAGCAGGCCAGGAAGCCCAAGCTGAACCAGGTGGTTAAAATAATAACTGTGATAATCAATATAACCTTTATCGGCTAGTCCCTTGTATCTTTCAATATCATATTTAAATGCATATTTTTGCATGCCTTCTTTTTCATCTCCTATGCCCGTGCCAAGCGGGAAATTATCAAGAAATACGTGCCAGCCCATTATCCATAGTGAGACTCGAATGCCAAAACTTCGTCGATAATCTTGCTTGAGAATGGTTTGAGAAATATCAGTGTAGGCCTGGGTGCCACGATCTTTAAACACGGGACTTATGTTGTAGGCAGCTACCAGAATTATCCCGCTGATTGCAGTAAATAGAACGATGGCCTTGATTTTATTTTTAATATTGATAAGAGCAAGAAAGAAGATAATGGCAATTAACGCAAACTGTCCAGTTCTACCACCATTGATAAACAGGGATGCAAGTGTTGAAAGTAGAAACAGGACATAAACGATTCTATGTTGTTTTTCGCCATACAGCACCCGGTTAAAGATAATAATCGCGGCAAATACCAGCAGCATACTGAAGTTCGAATGATTGACAAATGGACTAGGATCGGATGCTGGAACATTTCTGAACTGAAAAAGTTCAAGATAAATGCCATAAGAAAGCAGTTCACTAATAAGAATAGCGATAATAAAGCTGGTTAAAACGTGGCGGGTATATTTCGGGTTAAAATAAAGATAGATTATAGGCAATGCAAGAAGGTGATAGTATTTTCTAATATAGGAAATAGCATAAAGTTTATCACTTGACCAGCTGATGGCCAGTATACTGATACCGAGAAAAATAAAAAGGGCAATGATAACGTTGGACTTTTTCAGGGTATTCCAGCTTTCCATGAAATCGACTTTTAAAAGAAAAAGTAATATTAAAAGGTTAGAAAAAAGAACAATACCGGCTTTGGAGATAGGTAAAACGAAGGCAAATGCAATAATTGAATAGTTAAAGAACTTATCAAAAGAAACAGAGGGTATATTTAGTTTTTCAGCCAGCGTTGTCATATTATATGCCGTATTGTTGTTTCATCCAGTTCTGGTATTCGCCAGAAATGATATTCTGCCACCAGTCAATATTATCGAGGTACCATTTTATGGTTTTTTCTATCCCGGTTTCAAAGTTCTCCTGTGGTATGTAGCCAAGTTCAGTCTGGCTTTTAGTGGCATCAATGGCATAACGCCGATCGTGGCCGGGACGGTCCTTGACAAAACTAATCAGCGAGCTGGACTGATTGCCATGATAAACAGGAGAGTCTGGAAATTTTTTCTGTAATACTTCATTGTCGAGCAGATATTTATCGACCAGTTGGCAGACAAGCCTGACAATATCGATATTGGTCCATTCATTGTTTCCCCCAATATTGTAGGACTCCCCGTTTTTACCCTTATGCATAATCAGCTCAATTCCCCGTGCATGGTCATCGACATAGAGCCAGTCACGGATCTGCTTACCATCACCATAAATCGGAAGTGATTTATTATGCAGGATATTGATAATAACCAGTGGAATCAGTTTCTCAGGAAACTGGAAGGGTCCATAATTATTCGAGCAGTTGGATATCCGGGTGTTTAGGCCATAGGTCTCATGGTAGGCACGAACAAAAAAGTCCGATGAGGCCTTGCTGGCAGCATATGGTGAGTTCGGGGCATAGGCTGTGGTTTCACTAAAGGCGGGATCATTCGGCTGTAATGTACCATAGACTTCATCGGTTGAGATATGCTGAAAAAGATGGGGCATAGTGGGGTTTTCATCCAGCCAGTACGTTTTGGCCGCTTTAAGAAGTTCATGTGTGCCTCGTACATTGGTTTCAATAAAGGCA
>JALUTJ010000487.1 GCA_027057985.1 Chromatiales bacterium | reverse complement strand
AGTACCGTGCTGGGGCTGGATTACGAAAAACTTCAGCGTACGGTACTACAAAGACAAAAGCGGGAGTTTGTCTATCTCAAGCGTCATATTCGTCCGGATCTGGCAGAAAAAATCAAAATGATGAATATTGCAGGTGTCTACCTGCAACGTGAGTACCGCCGTTATTATCCTGCTAGTGAAGTTGCAGCACATATCCTCGGTTTTACCAATATCGATGATATTGGACAGGAAGGGCTGGAGCTAGCCTATAATGACTGGCTAAAAGGCAAGCCCGGTAAAAAACTGGTATTAAAAGATCGTCTTGGACGCACTATCAAGCATGTTGAGTCGATTGAAGCCGCTCAGCCAGGAAAGGATCTGGCATTAAGCATAGACCGTCGCCTGCAATACCTTGCTTACCGTGAACTGAAACGGGCAGTGATACAGTATCATGCTCGTTCTGCATCTGCTGTTATTCTCGATGTTCATAGTGGTGAAGTGCTGGCCATGGTTAACCAGCCTTCCTATAACCCGAATAATCGTAAAAAACTGGATAATTACCGTTTACGCAACCGTGCTGTCACCGATGTATTTGAACCGGGTTCGACCATCAAGCCTTTTACCGTTGCCGCTGCACTGGAAAGCAGGCGCTTTACCCCGAACAGTATGGTGAATACCAGTCCGGGTTATTTCAGTATTGGCAAATACGTGGTTCAGGACGTTAGAAATAATGGTCGTATCAATCTCGCCACCATTCTTGCTCGTTCCAGTAATATTGGTGCCAGTAAACTGGCACTGGCAATACCGGTTAAATACCTGACCGATATTCATACCCGCTTTGGTTTTGGTTTTACTACGGGTAGTGGGTTCCCGGGAGAAGTTGGCGGTTATGTCACCACGCCAACGGAAAAGCAGCTGGTTGAGCGCGCTACGCTTTCTTATGGTTACGGACTTTCAGTTACCCCGTTACAACTGGCAAGAGCCTATGCTGCGATTGCCAACGATGGAGTAATGCCATCTGTCAGCTTTCTGCGCAGAGAAGAACCAGAAAATGAAATCCGGATACTTTCTTCACGTTATGCCAGACAGGTACGTCATATGCTTGAGGCAGTTGTGGATAAGAAGGGCACGGGCTATCTGGCCTCGGTATCCGGTTATCGCATTGCGGGCAAGACCGGTACAGTAAAAAAAGCCAGCAAAGGTGGTTACAGTGATGACCGTTATATCGCTGTCTTTGCAGGCATCGCTCCTGCAAGTCATCCACGTCTCGCCATGGTCGTCGTGATCAATGAACCCAGGGGTAAAATCTATTACGGTGGTCGTGTTGCTGCACCCGTTTTTTCCAGAGTAATGTCAGGCGCATTACGGCTGATGGATATATCTCCAGATAATATCTCTGATACCTCTGTCAAGCTTGCAGCAAGCCGCTTACAGCAAAAGGGAGGGCAACTATAATGAGTTATGTTCCTTCTCCCATTATGCTGCAGGATTTATTAAGTGGTTTTGTCGCTAAAGAAATCCTGCAACAGGAAAAGCTTGAGAATATTTCTGTTAGTAGTCTTGCCATAGACAGCCGCAAGGCAGGTACTGGCAGCCTGTTTTTTGCCCTGCCTGGTGAAAAGACCAATGGTGCAATGTTTATCAACCAGGCCATAGAGCAGGGTGCAGTTGCCGTATTATGGCAAAGTGAAAAAGAAGTAGAGGCGCTTCCGCTTAGCTGGCATCACACCGATAAGGCTGAAGTTCCCGTTATTGCGGTTGATGCGCTGAGCCAGAAACTGGGCAAGATAGCCGATCGTTTCTATGCCCAGCCGTCGAAATATATCGAGGTCTGCGGTATTACCGGCACAAATGGAAAAACCTCCGTTGCCGACTTTATTGCCCAGGCGATCAGTGAAAGTACACCCTGTGGACTGATGGGAACCCTGGGTAAAGGTGTTTATCCAGAGCTGGAAGAAACAGGTTATACCACGCCCGATGCTATTAGCTGTCAGCAGTGGCTGGCCGATTTGCATAGTGAAAAAGTACATCATGCAGTAATGGAAGTTTCTTCCCATGCGCTGATACAGGGTCGGGTTAACGGGATTCGTTTTCAGCATGCCGTGTTTACAAACCTGAGCCGGGATCATCTTGATTATCATGGTGATATGACAGGTTATGCTGCGGCCAAGTCCAGGCTTTTTCATTTTGAAGGGCTGGCTAATGCCATTATTAATGTCGATGATGCAGCAGGAAGAGAAATTGCAGCAGGTTTACCGGCAAAGGTAAATAGCATTCGTTACGGTCTGGATAAGCAATATAAGCCTGATGTGTACGCTGATAAAATAAAAATGCATGAAGCAGGCCTTAGCATGCGAGTTATTACTCCGTGGGGTGAGGGAGAACTGAATTCCTCACTAATGGGAAGATTCAATATCAGTAACCTGCTCG
>JALUTJ010000486.1 GCA_027057985.1 Chromatiales bacterium | reverse complement strand
TTAATTCACCAGGCGGCTCGGTAACCGCGGGGCTGTCGATATACGACACCATGCAGTTTATCAAGCCCGATGTCAGCACGCTGTGTATTGGCCAGGCGGCCAGCATGGGGGCTCTGTTACTGGCCGGAGGGGCCGCCGGCAAGCGTTATGCGCTGCCACATGCACGGACCATGATTCACCAGCCACTGGGCGGTTTCCAGGGGCAGGCCAGTGATATCGAGATCCATGCGAAGGAAATTCTGGAAGTTCGGGAACGTTTGAATAAAATTCTTGCCGAACATACAGGAAAGCCGATCGACGTGATTCAGCAGGATACCGACCGCGACTTCTTTATGAATGCGGAAGAGTCGGTTGAATATGGCCTGATCGACAAGGTCATGAGTCACCGTCTAACGGCAGAAAGTGAGTAAATACCGCCTTTTTAGCACAGAATTTGACTAAATTCAGGCTGAAAAATGTGCTCTGATGACTTGAAAAAGTCACAAAAACTGCGCAAGGTATAGATGTAAGTGTAATGTTCATGATGAGGCAAATGACATGAGCGATGAGAATAACACCGGTGATGGTGGAAAATTACTGTACTGTTCTTTCTGTGGAAAGAGTCAGCACGAAGTTCGCAAACTGATAGCGGGCCCGTCCGTATTCGTCTGTGACGAATGTGTTGAGCTGTGCAGCGATATTATCCGTGAAGAAATTCAGGAACAGTCCGGAAAAGCTCAGGGTGATGAACTGCCAACACCTCATGAAATCAACGATATCCTGAATGAATATGTCATTGGCCAGGAACGTGCCAAGCGCGTGCTGTCGGTTGCGGTTTATAACCACTATAAGCGGCTGCAGACGGGGCAGAAGAAAGACGATATCGAATTATCGAAAAGTAATATCCTGCTGATTGGGCCGACCGGTTGCGGTAAGACCCTGCTGGCAGAAACCCTGGCGCGCCTGCTGGATGTTCCTTTTACCATTGCCGATGCCACCACGCTGACCGAAGCCGGTTACGTGGGCGAAGACGTGGAAAATATTATCCAGAAGTTACTGCAAAAATGTGACTATGATGTAGAAAAAGCCCAGACCGGGATTGTCTATATCGATGAAATCGACAAGATTTCCCGCAAGTCAGACAACCCGTCGATTACCCGCGATGTTTCGGGCGAAGGCGTGCAGCAGGCCCTGCTCAAGCTTATCGAGGGTACGGTTGCCTCTGTTCCGCCACAGGGCGGTCGTAAGCACCCGCAACAGGAATTTTTGCAGGTTGATACCTCGAATATCCTCTTTGTCTGCGGTGGCGCCTTTGCCGGGCTGGACAAGATTATCCGTGATCGTTCCGAAAAGGGCGGTATCGGTTTCGGTGCCGAGGTGAAAAGCAAGGATGACAAGAAGAGCCTCAGCGAAGTTATCCATAGCGTCGAACCGGAAGACCTGACTCGCTTCGGTCTGATCCCTGAATTCGTGGGACGTTTACCTGTTGTTGCCACGCTCAGCGAGCTGGACGAGGAAGCACTGGTACGCATTCTTACCGAGCCGAAGAATGCGCTGACCAAGCAATACCAGAAAATGTTTGAAATGGAAGGCAGTGAACTGGAATTCCGTGAAAGTGCACTTAAAGCCATCGCGGAAAAAGCCATGGAGCGCAAAACCGGTGCCCGAGGCCTGCGTTCTATCCTCGAGCATGCGCTGCTGGATACCATGTATGATTTACCGTCCATGGATAACGTGGAAAAGGTGGTTATCGACGATGGCTGCATCAATGGAGATGGGGAACCGCTCTTTATTTATGAAAATCATGAGCCGATAGCGGCCTCGGTAGACGAGTAACAGCATAAAGGGGTATTTTTCAAATACCCCTTTATTTTTTTGGAAATAAGGAACTTTTATTTTATTTTTCACCGTTCCTTGAAACTCCTGACTATTGGCCGCATATCAGTAAGTCAGATTTAATCAATAGAGAATATACAGGACAGAAATATGTCTGAAATGGTCGAAAACCAGTTATCCGCAATGCCGATATTACCGCTGCGTGACGTTGTCGTTTACCCGCATATGGTAATCCCGTTATTTGTCGGACGTGAAAAATCCATCCAGGCACTCGAAGCCGCGATGGATAATGACAAGCAGATTTTACTCGTGGCGCAGAAGAGTGCGGCACAGGATGAACCGGGTCAGGAAGATCTGTACCAGATCGGTACCATCTCCAGTATCCTGCAGTTACTTAAACTCCCGGATGGCACCGTCAAGGTGCTGGTAGAAGGCAACAAGCGTGCCCGTATCGTTCATTTTACCGGGCAGGAAGAATACTTTACCGCGCAGGTTCAGGAACTTAACGATGAAGTCATCGATGAGCGTGAGTCTGAGGTACTGGTTCGTTCCCTGACCACGCAGTTTGATCAGTACGTCAAGTTAAACAAGAAAATTCCCCCTGAGATTCTGACCTCGCTTTCCAGTATCGATGAGGCCGAGCGCCTGGTCGACACCATCGCCGCGCACATGTCGCTCAAGCTGGAAGAGAAGCAGAAAATTCTTGAGATTGTTGACCTGCGTGAACGGGTTGAACATTTGATGGTATTGATGGAATCCGAGATCGATATCCTGCAGGTTGAAAAACGTATCCGTGGTCGTGTTAAGCGGCAGATGGAGAAAAGCCAGCGCGAGTATTATCTCAATGAGCAGATGAAAGCCATTCAGAAAGAGCTTGGCGACATGGACGATGTTCCTAATGAAATGGAGGAGCTCGAAGAGAAGATTGAAAAGGCCGGCATGTCGAAGGAAGCACTGAAAAAAGCACGTGCAGAACTGGGCAAGTTGAAAATGATGTCACCGATGTCAGCCGAAGCTACCGTGGTGCGTAATTATCTCGACTGGATGGTCAGCGTGCCTTGGAAAAAGCGCACCAAGATTCGTAATGATCTTGCGCGAGCCGAAGAAGTGCTTGAAGCCGATCACTATGGACTGGAGAAGGTCAAGGAACGCATTCTTGAGTACCTTGCAGTACAACAGCGCATGAAGAAAATGAAAGGGCCTATCCTTTGCCTGGTGGGACCACCCGGTGTGGGTAAGACCTCGGTTGGTAAATCGATTGCCCGCGCCACTAACCGCAAGTTCATACGTATGGCATTAGGTGGTGTGCGTGATGAAGCGGAAATTCGTGGTCATCGTCGTACCTATATTGGTTCCATGCCGGGCAAGATTATCCAGAATCTGGCCAAGGTAGAAACCCGTAACCCGTTGTTCCTGCTCGATGAAATCGACAAGATGGCAATGGACTTCCGTGGTGATCCGGCCTCGGCCCTGCTGGAAGTACTGGATCCGGAACAGAACCACACCTTCAATGATCACTATCTTGAAGTGGATTTCGATCTTTCTGAGGTTATGTTCGTGGCAACCTCCAATACCATGAATATTCCCGGTCCGTTACTCGACCGCATGGAAGTGATTCGTCTCTCTGGCTATACCGAGGATGAAAAGCTGAACATTGCCACTCGTTATCTGTTGAAAAAGCAGATTAAAAATAACGGCCTGAAGGAAGATGAAATCTCGGTGACCGAGGATGCGATTCGCGGCATTATCCGTAACTACACCCGCGAAGCCGGGGTGCGGAATCTGGAACGCGAGATCGCCAAGATCTGTCGCAAGGTAGTGAAGGAAATCCTGCTCGACAAGGAACTCGAGCGTGTCGAAATCACCGAGGAAAACCTGGAAAAATATCTGGGTGTACAACGTTTCCGTTATGGTGTGATCGATGAGAACGATCAGATTGGTCAGGTCAATGGTCTTGCCTGGACAGAAGTCGGTGGCGAACTGCTGACCATCGAAACTGCGGTTTATCCGGGTAAGGGTAAAACCAGCGTAACCGGTCAGCTTGGTGATGTGATGAAAGAGTCCATCCAGGCAGCCATGACCGTGGTACGTAACCGTGCCACTGTACTGGGTATCGAGGATGAGGTCTTTGAAAAGAAAGACATTCATGTTCACGTCCCCGAAGGTGCGATTCCTAAAGATGGGCCAAGTGCCGGTATCGGCATGTGTACTGCGCTGGTCTCCGCGTTAACTGATATTCCGGTTCGCAAGGACGTTGCCATGACTGGTGAAATCACCCTGCGTGGAGAAGTCCTGCCGATTGGTGGACTCAAGGAAAAATTACTTGCGGCACATCGTGCCGGTATCAAGACGGTATTGATTCCGGAAGAAAACCGTAAGGATCTCGCTGAGATTCCAGACAATGTGAAAGAGAACCTGGAGATTAAGCCTGTTCGCTGGATCGATGAAGTGCTGGAAACTGCACTGGTTCATTCGCCGAAGCCCCTGGTGGAAGCGAAATCTGGTGGAAAAGTGAGCAAAAATAAAAAAGCAAGCGATAACAATATCCAGACACACTAAAAAGTACTGGTTTTATGCGGTCATACAGGTAAACTGTGCACAGTTTACTTGACCGTATCCAGTAATCATTGCTATAAAATCAGGCGTAAATAATTACTAATACCGCTCAGTCTACTGGTTGTTTTTTGAGCGGATTTTTTTTGTCATTCCACAGGGGGAGAATTTAAGTGAATAAAACAGAACTCGTAGAAGCAGTTGCAGAAAGCGCAGACATCTCAAAAGCAGCAGCCGGACGTGCAGTTGATACCATGATTAACAGCATTATTGATGCCCTTGCAAAAGGTGATTCCGTTGCCATCGCCGGCTTTGGTACCTTCACTGTACGTGAACGTGCGGCCCGAACTGGTCGAAATCCGCGCACTGGAGAAGAAATTCAGATAAAAGCATCAAAAAATCCTGGATTTAAGGCTGGTAAAGCATTTAAAGATGCCTTAAACTAGCGCGCTTTCCAGCAAGGGTGGTTAGCTCAGCTGGTAGAGCATCGCCCTTACAAGGCGAGGGTCACAGGTTCGATCCCTGTACCACCCACCATTTCGCGGAGCGGTAGTTCAGCTGGTTAGAATACCGGCCTGTCACGCCGGGGGTCGCGGGTTCGAGTCCCGTCCGCTCCGCCACTATACCAAAGGCGCAATCTTTACAGGTTGCGCCTTTTTTTATACAGAATTTTTAAACACAATAATTATTTAAAACCGTATAATAGCGGTCATTTTCATTAACCATAAAAAGTTTAAATTATGTTGCAAGCAATTCGTAATAATGCCCAGGGGATCTTCGTATGGGTCATCGTTGGCCTGATTATCATTTCATTTGCACTGTTTGGACTTGGCAGTTATCTGTCTGGTGCTTCGAAGGTGGTTGCCGCATCGGTTAATGGTGTTGAAATCAGCAGCAGCCAGCTCACCCGTGCCTATCAGGACTATCAGGAACGCCTGCGACAGATGTTTGGTGATGCCTACCGCCCGGATATGCTGCCTGTGGCAACGATGAAACGTCAGGTACTGTCACAACTGGTGACTGAAGAAGTGCTAAAACAGATGTTCCAGCAGCAGGGCTATCAGGCCTCGACCGAACAGGTACTGGCGCGCCTGAAAACCTACCAGGCATTCCAGGATGATGGGAAGTTTTCGCCACAGCGCTACAAGCAGGTACTCTCGGTACAGGGTATCAGTTCAGATGAATTCGAATATGGCATTGTCCGAGATATTGCGGCACAGCAATTACAGTCGGGTATCAGCAAGACGGCTTTCTTAACTGTAAATGAAAAACAGCGGCTGGCTGATTTGATCAACCAGAAACGTAAGGCCGGTTACTTCGATATTTCTACCGACCTGTTTACGAACAGCGTTAATGTTTCTGATAATGAAATTGAACAGTTCTATAAAAAGAACTCGGCTCGTTTTATGACCGAGGAGAAGGTGCAACTGGCTTATCTTGAACTCAATCTCGATGACATCGCAAAAACAGAATCGGTCAGTGAGGAAAAAATTAAGCAGCATTATGAGTCTTCACCGGAAAATTATATGGCCGCTGATGAAGCAGGAGCGAAGAAGAAAATTGACAGTCTGCGCAAACAGGTTTTAAACGGTGCTGATTTTGCCGAGCTGGCGAAAAAGTATTCACAGGACAAGGGCTCTGCTGCTAATGGTGGTGATCTTGGTTATGTTACCCGTGGTATCAGCGACGAATTTGATAAGATTGTTTTCTCCATGAAAAAAGGGGACATCAGCCCCGTTATTAAATCAAAACAGGGTTACCAGATTGTTCAGCTTGAAGATATTCGCAATGGTGATCCAGAAGAGCGCAAGGTTCGCCATATTCTGATCAAGGCTGAGCGCAAATTACAGCCACTACGTAAGGTACATGATGCAATCCGTAAGGAATTACAGTACCAGCAGGCCAGTAACCGGTTCTTCAAGGACATGGATGAGCTGAATAATCTCAGCTATGAAAATCCAGATTCACTGGAGCCGGTTGCCGATGCACTCGGGCTAAAAATCAAAACCTCGGACTTTGTTACCCGTCGTGGTGGCAAAGGTATCCTTGCCAATTCTAAAGTACTCAGTGCCGCCTTCAGTGATGAGGTCCTGAAACAGGGCCGTAATAGTGAACTGGTGGAACTGTCAGACTCTCATGTACTGGTTCTACGGGTGAAAAAACATCAGCCTGCTGCAGTCAGACCACTCAATGAAGTTAAACAGCAGATCGTGGCTGCGCTTAAGGCAGAAAAAGCGTCAGGCAAGGCAGACGAAGTTGCCAGGGATATCCTTGAACGGCTTAACAAGGGTGAGACGATTGATAATATCAAGGCTAGCTATACAACGGTGAAATGGAATCAACCGGGCTGGATCAAACGTCAGCCGGATAAAAAATCACTCGTACCTGCGCCGGTACGTCAGTATGTCTTTAGCATGGCAAAGCCACAGGCCGACAAGGTGACATGGAATCGTACCCGCCTGCCATCCGGTGGTCAGGTAGTGATTGGACTTTTTGCTGTTGATATCGATAAGGCAGCGCCGTTCAATGCCAGGCAGTTTGTGCAGGCGCTGGGTAATGCCGACTTCAATGCCTATCTCGATTTCCTTAAGTCACAGGCAGACATTAGCATTAACGAGGAAGTGCTAAACGCGGATAACGAAACTTTATAAAAACGGCTTGAGTCATCCAGGCTTACAGTAAGTTGACTCTTTGACAGGGGAACGCAATATGTTTAAGGCAATTTTCAGACTCAAGCTACACTGGCAAATCCTGATTGCACTGCTACTGGCCGTGGTGGCGGGATTACTCAGTGGCAAGACAGCCGCCATTTTTGGTATTCCGCTTTACGAAATCTATTCTTTCTTCGGTGCTTTGTTTATGAATGCCCTGAAGATGATCATTATTCCCCTCATCGTTTCCTCGATTATCGTCGGTGTTGCCGGACTTGGTGGCGGAGAAGGGCTTGCTCGCATGGGTGGGCGTACGATTCTCTACTACGCGACCACCAGCCTGTTTGCCATCCTGCTGGGACTGTTTTTCGTCAATGTAATGCAGCCGGGGCTGGTCGATGGTCAGCCCGCGCAACAGGTGCTGGGACTGGATGCTGAGCAGGGAAAAATTGCGGCAGAGAAAGTCTCTGAGCGCGGTGTTGCCGATATTGCCGGGGTCTTTCTCAATATGATACCGGCCAACGTGGTAGCAGCGGCGGCCAATGGTCAGCTACTGGGGCTGATCTTTTTCAGTATCCTGTTTGGTTATTTTATGACCCGTATCCAGGAAGCCTACGCCGAGGCACAGTACAATTTCTGGCAGGGTATACTTGAAGTGATGATGAAGATCACCGATACGGTGATGAAGTTTGCTCCGATTGGTGTGTTTGCCCTGGTGGCAAAAGTGATTGCAGGTATGGAGTCCTCGGCACTGGCCGATCTCGCTTCGACTC
>JALUTJ010000485.1 GCA_027057985.1 Chromatiales bacterium | reverse complement strand
TTCATCCTGTTCCGGATTATGCACGGTGGCTACAAGTTGATCCTGACCCAGTTGCAGCCGCATGCCGCGGTATTTTTCATTCGACAGGACTGAGGTGCGGTGAAAAGCCTGGTACAGGTTATCGCGCGCACTTCGGATTTCATTATTGCTTTTTTGCGGAATAACCTGCTGATAATCCGGAAACTTGCCATCAATCAATTTTGAAGTGAAAACGATATCAGAAAAAGAGATACGGATATGGTTTTCGCTCAGTGCAACCGAGATTTCCTCCTCGCTGTTATCGAGTAAACGGGAGATTTCACTCACTGCCTTGCGTGGAATAATCACCTGGCGAGAGTTTTCAAAATCCAGAGATATATCTGCTTCACAGAAAGCCAGTCGGTGTCCGTCAGTGGCAACGGCAATAATTTTGTCGTTGAACAGCTCCAGCATCAGGCCATTGAGGTAATAACGAACATCCTGTTGCGCCATGCAAAACTGGGTTTGGTCGATCAGTTTTTTGAAAACATTCTGTGGCAAACGAAATTCCAGTGGTGAGACAAGGGCATCGATACTTGGATATTCAGAGGCCGATAAAGAAGAGAGTGTAAATCGACTTCTTCCAGATTTAATCACCGCACGATCAGTTTCAATGGTGAGATCAATATGTGCGCCTTCGGGCAGGGCTTTACAAATATCGAGTAATTTTCGTGCTGGTAAGGTGGTTTCACCGTTCTCACTGCTTTCTACAGGACAGCTATTAATAATTTCGACTTCCAGGTCGGTACCTGTAAGTGAAAGTTTATTGTTTTTCACTGATAACAGCGCATTGGATAAGATAGGCAATGTTTGTCGACGCTCAATGACGTTATTAACGATATGAAGCGGTTGAAGGATTGCATCTCGTGAAACACTGATTTTCATAGGTATCCTTAATATATTATTAATAGATATTTAAAATTATTACTGTTATTACTATGCTGGAACAAATCTGTTGATAAGCAGATTTTCCTATTATTTTTCAACAAGTTAGAACAATGATATCCCTGTATACGAAAGCCCTGTAATAACTGATTATGCTGTGGATAAGATGTTAAAAACAACTCTTTTTAACACATTTTTTATTTATCCACAGCTTATCCTCATTATGTTGTCAGGGTTCTTAACAGGTTTGTAAAATCCTCTTTAATCATTAATTCTTCTTCTTTTAATTCTGCAATTTTCTTGCAGGCATGCAATACGGTTGTATGATCACGACCACCAAAAGCATCACCAATTTCTGGCAGGCTGTGATTGGTCAGTTCCTTGCACAGTGCCATGGCCATCTGTCTTGGACGCGCAATGGAACGACTGCGTTTTTTTGATAATAAATCAGCAATACGAATTTTGTAATATTCGGCAACCATTTTCTGAATATTTTCTATCGTAACCAGCTTGGCCTGCATTGCCAGCAGGTCACGCAGGGCATCTTTGGCAAATTCTAGCGTGATGGGTTTGCCGGTAAAAGAAGCGTTCGCCATAACGCGACGCAAGGCACCTTCAAGTTCACGAATATTGGAAGGCAGGCGCTTGGCAATAAAAAAGGCGACCTCGTTAGGCAATTCAACCCCGGAAAGCGAAGCCTTGCTCATGAGAATCGCGACCCGGGTTTCAAGCTCGGGCGGCTCGATGGCAACCGGAAGTCCCCAGCCAAAGCGAGACTTGAGACGATCTTCGAGTCCATCGACTTCTTTTGGATAACGATCACAGGTCATAATAATCTGTTTCTGGCCTTCGAGCAGGGCATTGAAGGTATGAAAAAATTCTTCCTGTGAGCGTTCCTTATTGGCAAAAAACTGGATATCGTCAATTAAAAGTGCATCGACCTTTCGATAATAGGCCTTGAATTCATTAATACGGTTGTGCTGCAGTGCCTTTACCATGTCAGCAACAAAGCGTTCCGAGTGCAGGTAAACCACATTGGCTTCGGGATTATTTTTTACCAGGTTATTGCCGATGGCGTGCATGAGGTGAGTTTTACCCAGGCCCACGCCACCATAAATGAGCATCGGGTTGTAGCTGTCACCCGGGTTTTCCGCCACCTGCATCGAGGCAGCCCTGGCGAGCTGGTTGGATTTACCCTCGACAAAACTTTCAAAAGTGAAATTTGGATTGAGGGTTGAATTTTTCTTCCGCTCAGGTGGCTTTGCATCCTGGCTGGAAAAATCCGGTCGCTGCTCAGTATGGCTTTGCTGGCTCACCTCACTGCCAATATCAATAAAAACCTGGGGTGGGTTATCGGTGAGCGTATTTAAAATAGTATCGATTTCAGTGAGAAAGTGCTCACTAACCCAGTCTTTAACAAACTGATTAGGAGCAAGAAGATGAATCTGTTGATCACGAAAGACAACCTGAAGTGGACGAATCCAGGTGCTGAACTGTTGCGCACTCAAATTATGTTCAAGTTGTGAAAAACACTGTTCCCAGATAGCTTGGGACACCCTGTAACCCCCCGAAATTCGAAAAATTCAAACGGCAAGTCTACTCTTATCAAGAAAAGTTATCCACAGGGATTTTAGCCCGTTAATGCTTGAAAACTGGTGAATAATTGTTGACAGCAGGCTCACAGGGAAGTATTGTTCACGCCCATTTTTTGAACCTTTTTCGCGGTCTTTCGAGGCTGGATTTTTAATACTATTTAACGGTTATCGCTATGAAAAGAACATTTCAACCCAGTAATTTAAAACGTGCCCGTACTCACGGTTTTCGTGCTCGCATGAAAACAACCGGCGGTCGCAAAGTGATCAATGCACGTCGTGCCAAGGGTCGTAAGCGTCTCGCGCCTTAATCCGGACGTTTTTTCATGTTAACCGGGCGTTTTGCTCGGCAGCAACGGCTGACCCACGCTTCTGAGTTTAACAATGTCTTTGCCGGGCCCTGTGCAAAACAGGGCGATGCAACCATGTTGCTTCTGGGCAAGAAAAATCACCATAAAACGGCCCGCCTGGGTCTCGCAGTCGCGAAAAAACAGCTAAAATTAGCTGTTTCACGAAATCGCTTTAAACGCCTTACCCGTGAAAGTTTTCGACATCACATGGATATTGTACAGGGCCTGGATATTGTCGTGGTGGCACGTGCAGGTGCATTAAACAAGAGCAACCGCGAGTTGCTCGATATTCTGGCAAAAAACTGGCAAATTCTGAGTAAAAAATGCGCAAAATCATCACGGGACTAATATCTCTTTACAGTTACCTGATCAGCCCTTTTCTTGGGCAGAATTGCCGCTACACGCCAACCTGTTCTGAATATGCAAAAACCGCGATCAATCGCTTTGGAGTCTTCAAAGGTGGCTGGTTGTCGATTAAACGGATCGGAAGCTGTCATCCCTGGCACGAAGCAGGGTATGATCCGGTACCGGAAAAATTAAACAAAGATTAACAACAAAAAAGAAGTTATCAATTATGGAACAACAACGCTTATTATTAACCCTGGGTCTGCTATTCCTGTTATACCTTGCCTATGGTAAATGGCAGGAGCAATTCAACCCACAGGCCAATGTTCCAGCACCGACCCAGGTTACACAACCTGCGGCAGACAACAGTTCTATTCCGGAAAGTGCCAGCAGTATCCCTGAAGCCGTGACAACACCTTCTGCTATTCCAGCAGAAACAAAAAGCCAGGTTGGCTCACATATAAAAAGTGCAAAGCGTATTTATGTTGAAACAAAAGCTTTAAAGGTTGAGATTGATGCCTTAGGTGGTGATGTACGAGTTCTGGACCTGCTTGAATATCCCGAGACTAATGACAAAGACAGCAAGCCCTTTCGCCTGTTAACCGACAGTAGCGATAAATTATTTATCGCCCAGTCTGGTTTTGCCGCAAAACGTGCTGTGGCGAATAATTCTATAGTAACTGCGCCTAATCACAAGACAGTATATAAAATAGAGAAAGACAGCTATCAGCTTAAGAATGGTGACAAGGCTATCCGGGTAAAACTGTTCTGGTTGAGCCCTGAAAATATTCTCTTTACCAAGATTTATGAGTTCAAGCCGGATAGCTATGACATCAAGGTAATTCACCGGGTAGAAAACCGTAATCGTTTACCCTGGCATGGAAATCTTTACCAGCAGTTGCAGAGAAAAGATTACAAGGATGAAAAACAGTCTTCGTTTATCCATACCTATACCGGTGGTGTGATTTACAGTAACGAAGAGAAGTATGAAAAGATCAACTTCAGTGATATGGAAGATGAAAATCTGAAGCGTGATATTAAAGGTGGCTGGGCAGCGATTATTCAGCATTACTTCCTTGCAGCCTGGATTCCACCGGCAGAAAGCACACAGACATATTATTCTCGTGATTTAGGTAACCAGCTCTACCTGCTCGGTATGAAAGCCAGCAAGGAAATGCGCGTTAATGGTGGTGAAAGTAAAGAGGTGGTAAATACCCTTTATGCGGGTCCAAAGATTCAGAAACACCTCGAAGAACTGGCACCGGGACTCGAGCTTACCGTTGACTATGGCATGTTAACATTCATCGCCAAACCGATCTTCTGGTTAATGACCGTGATTCATAGTGTTGTCAATAACTGGGGCTGGTCAATTATATTGCTGACCCTGATGATCAAGTTGCTGTTCTACAAGTTATCCGAAGCCAGCTACAAGTCGATGGCCAATATGCGTAAGGTTCAGCCTCGTATGGTCGCATTAAAAGAGCGTTATGGTGATGATCGTCAGAAGATGAACCAGGCCATGATGAAGATGTACAAGGAAGAAAAGATCAATCCGCTGGGTGGTTGTCTACCCATACTTGTACAGATTCCGGTATTTATTGCCCTGTACTGGGTACTCCTGGAAAGTGTGGAGTTACGCCAGGCAGACTGGATACTGTGGTACACCGATCTTTCAACCAAAGATCCGTATTTCATTCTGCCATTACTCATGGGCATCAGTATGTTTATTCAACAGAAACTGAACCCGGCACCGATCGATCCGATGCAGGCCAGGATTATGTCGGCATTGCCTTTTGTCTTTACCGTGTTCTTTGCCTTTTTCCCATCCGGGCTGGTGCTGTACTGGGTGGTTAATAATACGCTTTCCATTGCCCAGCAATGGTATATCACAAGGCACGTCGTTAAAGCCTGATAACACTGAATGGAAAATGAAAATACCGACACCATTGCCGCGATAGCAACACCGCCCGGTCGCGGTGGTGTCGGTATTATCCGGGTTTCCGGGCCAGCAGTTAAAACCATTAGTGAAAAAATCCTCGGAAAACTTCCACCACCCCGTGTAGCCGAATACGGTCCCTTTTATGATCAGCACGGTGAAGTCATCGATGCTGGACTGGGGATTTATTTTGTTGCACCACACTCTTTTACGGGTGAAGACGTACTTGAGTTACAGGGCCATGGTGGCCCGGTTATTATGGATATACTGCTGCAGGAAGTGGTGCGTCTCGGGGCAAGGCTTGCCAATGCGGGTGAATTCTCCGAACGCGCTTTTCTCAATGACAAAATGGATCTCGCCCAGGCCGAGGCCATTGCCGATCTTATTGAAGCCGGATCCGAGCAGGCCGCGCGTTCTGCGGTGAAATCCCTGCAGGGGGCTTTTTCACAACAGATTGATGATTGCATTGAAGATTTGACCCATCTGCGCATGTATGTCGAAGCCGCGATTGATTTTCCCGAGGAAGAAATTGATTTTCTTTCCGATGGACACGTTACGCAGAGCCTGGAAAATTTACTGCAATCGATCAGAAATATCTTTGCCTCTGCGCAACAGGGTGTACTGCTGCGCGATGGTATGCGGGTGGTGCTGATTGGCCAGCCGAATACCGGCAAGTCCAGCCTGTTGAATGCACTGGCAGAGCGGGATTCAGCGATAGTGACCCATATTGCCGGCACCACCCGGGATGTGCTGCGAGAAGAAATCAATATCGATGGTATGCCGTTGCATGTGATCGATACCGCCGGCCTGCGTGAGAGTGATGACGTGGTGGAACAGGAAGGGATTCGTCGTACCTGGAAAGAAATCGAGCAGGCCGATCGTGCGCTGTTACTGGTGGAGAGCAAGGCCGGGATAACGGCCGAAGATCAGGAAATTCTGCAGCGGTTACCTGAAGCGTTGCAGGTAACCGTGGTCAGGAACAAGATCGATCTCGAGGGAACCGAGCCAGCAATCAGTGACAATGAAATTGCATTATCGGCAAAAACCGGTGCCGGAATTGATTTATTGCGAAGTCATCTGAAAAACATCATGGGCTATACTGGCGTGACCGAAGGAGTATTCCTGGCACGGCGACGACACCTGGATGCCCTGCAACGTGCCGAGCAATTTATCCTGAATGGGCAGAAACAGCTTACTGAATCCCGTGCTGGTGAACTGCTGGCCGAGGATCTGCGCCTGGCCCAGCAGGCGCTAGGTGAAATTACCGGCCAGCTCAGCTCGGATGAGTTACTGGGCAGAATTTTTTCCAGCTTTTGTATTGGAAAATAGAAAAAACGCACATCATCAGGGATAATCAGTCAATAGAATGTAAAAAAGATTAAATTTGGCGAGAAATGGTCGATATAGAAACAAGTTAAGGGATTTTCATCAAGGGGATAAGAATATGCTTTTTAGAAACAGTCTAATTTTATTGGTGGCATTACTTTTTGCGGGCTGTAGCAGTACGCCGGAAGAAGTGGGCCCTGTAACTGAAGATAACCAGGTGATCAAGAATGGTTTTACTATCTCGGTTGCAGACAAATCGCAATGGGCCGTGATCAAGGACAGCCCTTACAAGGTGGTCATGCGAAAAAGCGGTGATAATGAAGGTGAGCGCTATACCATCCAGGCTCTGGTTGTAAAACTGCCTGGCTTTGATAATGATAATGCCTTTATGGACTATGTTGTTGATCGAACCAAAGCCAGTCTTAATGATGCCAGGGTTAAAGTGCTGGATCAGTTTGCCCAGTTCGTGGGTAATGAAACCATGCCCTGTGTACAGTTTAATAATAAGGAAGAATATACTACCGATAAGGATGTTGTTTATTTCGACAGTGTTAGTTTTACCTGCCGTCATCCATTGAAAGATAATGCCGGTGTTTATCTGGCTTATACTTTAAAACATAAAGATGAGGTTGCAGGCAAGGACATTAACGATGAAGCCTTAAGTCTGTTTTCATCACTGGAATTAACCGAGTTTTAATTAAAGCCGGAAATGTTTGAGCTGTTGTTGTAAACGTTCAAACTGATCAGAATTAAAACGGTTATAACGTAAACTGATATAAAGATGTGTGATTTCCCTGATCGAGCGGGCTCGGTTAGGGAATTTTTTTATCGCCCGTTGCGCAAAAGTGGTTGCGGATTCTGCTGGTTTTTTTTGCAGACCCTTGCGGGCAATTTTTTTCAAAAAACGTTGATAGACTCGGGATGCAGGATCTGATTTTGTTGTAGGTACGGAAAAAATCCGATACGCCAGTATTGCCGTGACAATGGCAAGAAAAGTAAAGAGAAGATGCGATAAGCCCTGCCAGCTGATATTTTTAACCCCCAGCGCATTAAACAGTGCCTTTTGGGATTGAGAACTATAACCGAGTATCCACTGGTTCCAGCGATTATTAATTGCATCCCAGGCAAAACGGACTCTTTTAAATTGCCGATACAGCCAGTGACTGGCAGGGCGAACACGTCCTGTTCGTACTGCAGTAAGTCGAAGCGCATCCTCCGGGTTTTCGATATTCGAGGCGGGTATAACCGAGGTCGGATCAACACGAACCCAGCCCTCATCTCCAGCAAAAACTTCCACCCACGCATGGGCATCGGACTGGCGAACAATCATGTACTGATTTATCGGGTTG
>JALUTJ010000484.1 GCA_027057985.1 Chromatiales bacterium | reverse complement strand
GTCTTCTTCTTTAACCCTGGTTGCTTCACCTTCGATCGTTGAACTTTCACTCTTTTCGATCTGCTCTTTGGGTTTTTCCTCTTCATCCTTTACTGCTGTTTTGAAACCTTTCACGGCTGCACCGAGATCGCTGCCGACATTACGCAGGCGCTTGGCACCAAACAGCACCAGTACGATAACCAGGATAATAATTAACTCTGTTACTCCGAATCCCATTTTTCTTCTCCAGTTATAATTTTAAATTAATGAAAACCCGGCAGCTTGTTTCCACCGAGTAAATGCATGTGCAGGTGGAATATAATCTGTCCACCACCCTTACCTGTATTGATAATGGTTCTGAAACCATCATCCAGCCCCTGTTCTTTTGCCAGCCGGGGTAACTGCCGGATCATGTGCGCCATGATTTCATCATGTTCTTCACTGACCTCATTTAGACTTTCAATATGTGCGCGGGGTATTGCCAGCAGATGTACATCAGCCTGTGGATTGATGTCTTTAAAGACAATCATCTTATCATCTTCATATACTCTGTCCGAAGGTATTTCACCGGCAACAATTTTACAAAAAAGACAGTCACTCATGATTCTTTCCTGTTTGCTTTTTCTTCCAGTCCCGACATTCCAAAACGCCGCCCCAGCTCATTGAGTACATCCTGGTAACTCAGACCCTGGCTGGACAACATTACCATGGTGTGGAACCAGAGGTCGGCTGTTTCATAAATAATTTTGTCGGCCTCACCATCTTTGGCCGCCATCACCGTTTCCGTGGCTTCTTCCCCCACCTTTTTCAGGATCGCATCCAGCCCCTTGCTGTAAAGCTCGGCGACGTAGGAAGATTCCGCATCGGCGTTCTTACGTTCCGCCAGAACTGCTTCAAGTTGTTTCAGTATATCTGACATTTTCTATTGCGATCTCTGCGCTAAAATTATTTACTGTAAATATCATCCGGATTCCTGATGACCGGTTCCACCGCTACCCACTGACCATCTTTTAACTGTTTATAAAAGCAGTTATGTCGCCCGGTATGACAGGCAATGCCCCCGAGTTGTTCCACTTCCAGCAGTATTACATCATTATCACAGTCAAGCCGGATATCTTTTACTTGCTGAACATGGCCGGACTCTTCACCCTTGCGCCAAAGTTTATTGCGCGAACGTGACCAGTAAATTGCGCGCCCTTCCCTGACGGTCAGCGCCAGTGCTTCCCGGTTCATCCAGGCCATCATTAAAATCTTGCCCGTACCCGTTTCCTGGGCAATGGCCGGCACCAGGCCATTTTCATCCCATTTGATTTCATCCAGCCAGTTATTACTCATTAACCTTATAAACCTTTAATTCAAAACCGGGTACTGAAACGATCATATCCCAGGCTTGGAGAAACTTTGTGTAGCCCTGCGCACTTAACGAAAATCACAGTTTATAACCGCATTTCAATGCCGGCCGCCGCCATGGTGCGCTTGGCTTCATCGATAGTGTATTCGGCAAAGTGAAAAATACTCGCTGCGAGTACTGCATCGGCCCTACCAATCTTTACCCCGTCAACCAGATGTTGCAGTTCACCCACACCACCTGAAGCAATCACCGGTACATTTACCGCCTCGCTGATAGCGCGGGTCAGTTCAAGATCAAAACCAATCTTTGTACCATCACGATCCATGCTGGTTAGCAGGATTTCCCCGGCACCGTAGTCCACCATTTTCTTTGCCCATTCTACCGCGTCGATACCGGTTTCCTTGCGCCCACCATGAGTAAAGATTTCCCAGCGGTTTTCTTCGCCTTCGGCACTGACTTTCTTGGCATCAATCGCCACTACGATACACTGTGAGCCAAATTTTTCTGCGGCTTCCTTAACAAACTCGGGGTTAAATACCGCGGCAGTATTGATGGCGACCTTGTCGGCACCGGCATTCAACATGCGGCGGATATCCTCGACCTTGCGAATCCCACCTCCCACTGTCAGCGGGATAAAGACCTGCCCGGCCACTTCTTCGACCACATGCACCATGGTTTCACGATCATCCGAGCTGGCGGTGATATCGAGAAAGGTCAGTTCATCTGCACCCTGCTCATCATAACGCCGTGCGATTTCCACCGGATCACCGGCATCGCGGATATCGACAAACTGCACACCTTTCACTACGCGGCCATTGTCCACGTCGAGACAGGGAATAATTCTTTTCGCTAAGCCCATTATTTATTTACCGTACTAAAGACCGATTTCGTATCGCTGTAGAAGCCATCGAAACAGGCATTTCTTACCTGTTCAGCTCATCCGAAAGTTTCTGGCCTTCTGCAAAGTCCAGTGTACCTTCATATATCGCCCGCCCGGTGATGGCACCGATAATGCCTTCATCGGCCACTTCACTGAGGGCGCGTATATCATCCAGATTGGTAATGCCACCCGAGGCAATGACCGGGGTGTT
>JALUTJ010000483.1 GCA_027057985.1 Chromatiales bacterium | reverse complement strand
TAGGTAATAATATCCAGTACGGCCATGTTTAACCAATCAGGGTATCGATCTCAACCAGTTCGGCTTCAACATTATCTTCTTCGCGTACTATCTCCAGTGCTGACTGTAGTGCACGAATACCTTCCCTTGCCTCACCTTCGATATGCATAATATAAAGAGGCTTATCCTTGTCACCTGCTACATCTGATTCCAGGTCAAGAATATTCAGCCCGGCTTCTGCCAGTACACTGGTTACCTTGCTAACGATACCAGCACGGTCTGCGCCATAGACCGATATACGCACATCCGGGATCTTATGTTCATGTAAACGGGCATCGATATGATCGATATGCAGTTGCAGGCCAAGTGATTCGGTTACCGTGGCTAGCACATCATGCAGTTGATGCGTAGTGCCCTTGAATTCCACCATCATCATAATACTGAAGTTACCGCCAAGGCGCATCATACTGGTCTCACCCAGGTTGGCACCGCCCTCATACAGTGCAGCGGTGACATGTGCGACAATACCCGGCCTGTCCTTACCCACCAGGGTCACCATGTACCACCTTTTCTTTGCCTGTGTCATGGCGTCACCTCCCCTTCGTATCAATGCAGTGTTGAATGTGCCCAGTAAATGGTTAAGACACCTGCAACGATAAGCACGATCTGCTGCAGGGTTTCCTTGAGCTCGGTACGTTTATGCAGGCCGGGAATAAGATCGGCCACGGCGATATAGATAAAGCTGGATGCCGCAATGGCAAGAATATACGGCAAGGCCGCCTGCATGCTTTGTAAACTGTAATAGGCAATCACCGCCCCCACGATCGTAGTCAGGCTGGAGAGGATATTGAAAAATAGCGCCCGGCCACGCTGATAACCACTATGTAACAGGATAGCGAAGTCACCGACTTCCTGCGGAATTTCGTGTGCCGCTACCGCCAGTGCCGTAACGATACCAAGATGAATATCGGTCATAAAGGCCGCTGCAATCAGTACACCATCAACCAGGTTATGTACCCCATCACCAATGATAATCAACGTGCCACTGGCATTTTTCTCATGGCCATGATGATGAGCATGTAAACCCGCATGCTGCTCTCCCGGCGTATGCACTTCACAGTGCGAAGAATGGCAGTGTCGCCACAACACCATTTTTTCCAGGGTAAAAAATACCAGCAGACCGACAAGCAGGGTCAGGCCAAGTATGTGCATATCTACTTTACCATTCAGGTTAATCGCATGAGGAAGCAGGGCCAGTAAAGCGGCACCAAGCAGGGCACCGGTGGCAAAGCTAATAGCATGCGGTAATATTTTTTTCTGTTGTCTCTCATTTAGAAATAAAAAAATAGCCGCAGCCAGTACACTAAGCACACCGCCAATTAAACTAAAAATAATAATCCAGCCAAGTAAGGGCATATAAATTTTAAAAACCTCGCGTTATAACGTCTGTTATTTTTCTATCCAGATCATACTGGCCATACGCCCGGTATCACCATCACGCCGGTAAGAATAAAAAAGATCCTTTTGCGAATAAGTGCAATGCACTCCGCCGTAGATATGTTCAACTCCAAGGGCTTTCAAGCGTAACCTTGCCGCCTGGTAGATATCAAACAACCAGTGCTCACTATCCTGTTGCTGAAAGGCCTGGATACTGTGCTTGTCCTTGTCGGTAAAGGCATCATATACTTCTTTACCTACTTCATAAACCTCTGCGCCAATAGCCGGCCCCAGCCATACCATAAGCTGGCTGTTTTCAACCGGCAGGCGCTGCACGGTTTTCTCGATAATACCATCATATAAGCCACGCCAGCCGGCATGTACCGCCGCGACCAGAGTGCCATCGATATCGGTTATCAATAAAGGCAGACAGTCTGCGGTCATCACCGTACAGGCTATGCCCGGTTTTAAGCTAAAGGCGGCATCCGCCTGAGGTGTCTGCAGCGGATGGGGTAATTCAACCACCTCGGTACTGTGCACCTGCTGCAGCCACTGTAATTGCTCCGGCGCACCACAAAGTGAATGCAGAGATGCCCGGTTCTGCTCAACTATAGCGGGATCATCCCCCACATGCCGGGCCAGGTTGAGACTGGCATAGCTGCCTTGACTGCTCCCCCCCTGCCGGGTGGTGGTGCCCGCGCGGATAAAATCCCTGGCTGGCCAGTCAGCCTCGATCCAGCCCATTAGTCCTCCTCCTGGTGTGCTTTCAAATCTTCGCGCAGTGCCTGTTGCAGTTGCTGCATGTCTTCAGGCACTTCTACGCGCCACTCGATAAACTCACCACTTTGAGGGTGGCTTAGTCCCAGCTTTTTCGCATGCAGTGCCTGGCGTTTGAAGTTTTTCAGTACCTCCAGCAAGCCTTCATCACTGGCCGGAGGAATTTTAAAACGTCCACCATAGACCGGGTCACCCAGCAGGGGGTGATGAATATGAGCCATATGCACACGAATCTGGTGAGTACGACCTGTTTCCAGTTTTACCGAGAGGCGGGTATGACAGCGGTAACGCTCACTGACCCGATAATGGGTTATTGCAGGTTTGCCACTGGAAACAACGGCCATGCGCTTGCGGTTGACCGGGTGACGCCCAATCGGTGCATCCACACAACCACCGGCGGTCATCACGCCCTGAACAATGGCAACATATTCACGCAAAAAAGCCCTTGCCTGTAATTGCTCAACCAGTGATTTCTGCGCAGGCAATGAACGCGCGACCACCAGTAGCCCGGTGGTATCCTTGTCGAGGCGGTGAACGATACCGGCTCGGGGAATGGCTTCGAGCTCTGGCGCGTAATGCAAAAGGGCATTGAGTAAAGTACCAGAATAATTCCCGGCCGCGGGATGCACCACCATGCCGGCGGGCTTGTTGATCACCAGCAGGGATTCATCTTCATAAATAATTTCAAGTGGAATATCTTCTGCCTGCCAGTCATTTTCCGAAACTGGTTCGAGCTGTAACTCAACTTGCTCACCGCCAATGACCTTGTCTTTGGGCTTGCGGATTTCTCCATCAATTCGGATCTGTCCCTGTTTTAACCAGGTTTGCAGGCGGGAACGGGAATAATCCGGGAACAGTTTCACCAGCGCCTGATCCAGCCGCTCGCCCAGCCACTCTAGCGGGATAGTGGTGTTGAAAACCTCTTTTTCAGGCATACAGAGTCTCGTTTAATCCGGGTGCACGGGATAAATTGTGACCGGTTTATCCCGCACAACGATAATACAGCATGTATTTACTGCGCCGTGTGGATAATATAAGGTATAATTCGCATTTACCATAAATAACAACCATTAAAAATCAGTCACAACAGGAACAGGTATGCGTTTTCCCGGTTTTTTGAAATTACTCTTGTTATCTACTGCCCTCTTTCTGGGAGCCTGTGCCGCACCGGGAGATGTCGATGATGAAACCTATGGCCTCTCTGCTGCAGAGATCTACCAGGAAGCCCGGCGCCAGCTAAAAAATAACGAACTCTCGGGGGCAATCGATTACTACGAAAAGCTGGAATCACGTTTTCCTTATGGTACCTATGCCGAGCGTGCACGCCTCGAAGTCGCCTATGCTTATTACAAAAGTGGTCAGACAGAATCGGCGATTATTGCCGCAGATCGTTTTATCAAGCTGTATCCCAATCATCCCAATGTTGACTATGCTTACTACCTGCGCGGACTAGCCAGCTTTGATAGCTCGGTTTCCTTTATGGACAGGCTGTTTGACCAGGAACCCTCGGAACGCGATCCCAAATCCATTCGTCGTGCCTTTCGCTACTTTTCTGAACTGGTGCAACGTTTCCCGAAAAGCAGGTATGTACCCGATGCCATTAAGCGGATGAAAGAATTACGGGAAAACCTGGCACGTTATGAGCTGCACGTGGCAAATTACTACGCAGAACGTTCTGCTTACCTCGCTGCGGCAAACCGGGCAAAATATATTATTGAGAACTACCAGGGCAGTCGTGCCATTCCCGAGGCACTGGCAATTATGGTCACCGCCTACCGCAAAATGGGCATGCCACAGCTTGCAGATGATGCACTGCGGGTACTCGAGTTAAATTACCCGAAACACGAGCTAACCCTGAAGCTCAGGCAGACATCGGCAAAACCGACTGACAAAAAAAAATAATCTGACATAAAAAAACCGCTTTTCAGCGGTTTTTTATCGATCCCGGCACGATGTCTAAATGGCCGAATCACCTTCTTCACCGGTACGAATACGCACCACGCGAGATACCTCGCTGACGAAAATTTTGCCATCGCCAATCTTGCCGGTATGCGCTGCTTTTGAAATAGCTTCGATAGAAGCATCGACCTGATCATCCGAAATCACGATTTCAATCTTGACCTTGGGCAAAAAGTCAATCACGTACTCTGCACCACGGTAAAGTTCGGTATGGCCTTTCTGCCGCCCGAATCCCTTGACTTCCGATGCGGTCATGCCGGTTACCCCGATATCAGATAATGCCTGGCGAACATCTTCCAGCTTGAACGGTTTAATAATTGCTTCAATTTTTTTCATTTTTATTCCTCATGCAATTTAGCTTGCAACTGCACCCTACTTTAACAGGAAAACCCGTACGACTGTACTATTGTACACCGGTTTTAGTCCGTTTTTCGATAGCGGCCATAGCCAGAGGTGATCGGATAGCGTCGATCCCGGCCAAAGGCCCGGGCAGTAATCCGCACCCCGGGAGCGGCCTGGCGGCGTTTGTATTCGTTGATATCCACCATTCTCAGCACCTTTGCCACCACTTTGCGTTCAAAACCGGCGGCAACGATGTCTTCAAGGCCCTGATCCTGTTCAACGTAGCGTTCGAGTATCTCATCGAGAATTTCATACTCAGGCAGGGAATCTGTATCTTTCTGATCCGGTGCCAGCTCCGCCGAAGGCGGCCGCTCGATAACCCGCTGCGGGATATTCGCTGACAGGCTATTACGGTATTTCGCCAGCCGGAATACCAGGGTCTTTTTCACATCCTTGAGCACATCATAGCCCCCGGCCATATCGCCATAGAGGGTAGCATAGCCCACGGCCATTTCACTCTTGTTGCCCGTGGTCAGCACCATCTTGCCTTTCTTATTGGATATCGCCATGAGCAAAATACCACGGCAACGCGCCTGGATGTTTTCCTCGGTGGTATCCACCGGCCTGCCGCTAAATTCATCGGCCAGTAATTCGAGGAAGCTGTTAAATGGCTTTTCAATCGGGATAATTTTGAATTCCACGCCCAGTGTCTCGGCCTGCGCAGTGGCATCCTCTACACTCATATCAAGGGTATAGCAGGATGGCATCATTACCGCCTCCACCCTGTCAGCACCGAGTGCATCTACGGCAATGCTCAAGGTCAGCGCAGAATCGATGCCTCCGGAGAGCCCAATCACAACACCATTGAAACCGTTTTTGCTGACATAATCCCGCACCCCGCTGACCAGTGCCTGATAGATAATCGCCTCTTCCGCAAGCAGAGGGGTAATCTCCGGCTGCTGTGGCTGCAGCGTTGCTGCATCAAATTCGATAATGGCGAGTTGCTCACTAAACGCCGGCAGCCGGTGCGTTAGTTCACCCTTTGCATCGAGAATAAAGGACTGACCATCGAATACCAGCTCATCCTGTCCCCCGACCAGGTTGGCATAGAGCACGGGCAGTTGTACTTCACGACAACGATCTCTCACCACTGCTTCACGCTGATGAATTTTCTGCTCATGAAAAGGCGATGCATTGAGATTGACGATCAGCTCTGCCCCCTGCTCGGCAAGTTGCTGCACCGGTTCGGAATACCAGATGTCTTCGCAGATGGTGATACCAAGGCGATGCCCTTTAAGCCGGAACACACAGGCCTCAGCAGAGGAAATAAAATAACGTTTCTCATCGAAAACCAGGTAATTCGGCAGGAAATGCTTGCGTGCCACTGCAGTACAGGCCCCGTTTTCAATCACCGCAACGGCATTATAAACCCCGGCACTGGTCTTTTCGGGAAAACCCACCAGTGCAGTAATACCCTCGATCCCGGCTGCCAGTTGCTGCAGGGCCGCATCGACACGCTCATACAGTCCCGGTCGCAGCAGCAGGTCTTCGGGCGGGTAGCCGGTCAGGGCCAGCTCGGGAAAAACCACAAGATCCGCCTTTTTGTCACGCGCACACTGGCTCCACTCGAGTATACGCCGGGTATTACCCTCGATATCCCCCACCAGCAGGTTGATCTGGGCAATGGCAATCCGTAATGGAGAAGATGATTTGTTGGTCTGTTTTGTCAAAACGGGGGCTTCGGTTGTTTTTACAGACCGGAATATAAGCTACTCGCGGTGTCGGGACAACATAATTTCTTGCCGATGCGATGAAAACGGTCGCCAGCATGGTAATCTATGGTTACTATTAAGATTAAATAAATGTTCAAAATACCCGTGCATGAAGGATTAATAGAAGAATACAGGAGGTAGAAAGCCCTTGTCGATCAAGACCGTGGGCCGCAGGGACAGCGGCCCCCGAGCCTACAGGGATGTATTTACGGCGTGTCTTGATCGGCAATGGCTGAATTACCTCTATGTACACTTTTAATCTCCAGACTGGATAGCTATTTAAACATGATTAAAGATACCGGAGAGCTCCTGGTTAGAAACTATAAAGGCTGAAATTATGGGCATTGTCCGACTGATTACCATCGCATTGATTATTTACCTGGCCATCACCCTGTATAAACGCTGGGCTGCCAGCCAGCAGAAAACAGCCGGTACAAAAAAGGCAGGTAATACCACCATGGTGCGCTGTGAAGTTTGCCAGTTGCATGTGCCGGAAAATGAAGCCCTGCAATACCGGGGTAAATATTACTGTAGTCAGAAACACCTGGAACAGGACAAGAACTAGGCAATGCTGGATATTTTTCATCCGCAAAGTAAATTTAATCCCAGGTTTATCAATGACACCACCTATACCTGGGGGCCACTGCGTTTTTTAAACCTGTACCGCCTGGTTATTTCCGGCATATTTGTTTCCTTCTACTTTTTTGGTAATCCCTTTAGCCAGCTTGGCTCACATGATGCAAACCTGTTTTACGGTGCCAGTGGCAGCTACCTTGTCTCCGCCTTTATTTTTGGCCTGATGATCCGGCTACGTAAGCCCGACTTTAACCTGCAAATTCATATCCAGATTTTTTCCGATATTCTTTTTACCACGCTGATTATGCATGCCAGTGGCGGTGTGCAAAGTGGTCTTGGTACCCTGATTATTATTTCCATTGCCGGTGGCAGTATCGTCATTCGTGGTAAACACTCCCTGCTTTTTGCCTCGGTTGCCAGCCTTGCAGTCCTGTTTGAAACCTACTACAGCCACCTGCAGGGCCTTGCCCAGGGCAGTACCACGCTGCAGGCGGGGGTCCTCGGCGTAACCTTCTTTACCACCGCCATTATTACCTATTATGTGGCACGTTATATTCGTGAAAGTGAGGCACTGGCACTGAAACACAGTGTGGATCTGGCGAATATGTCTCAGCTTACCGAGCATATTATCCAGCGTATGCAGACCGGGATTATCGTTATTGATCAGCACCACCGTCTTCGTCTAATCAATGAATCAGCCTGGCACATGCTGGGCATGCCTGCTGTTGCCGATAATCCCTATCTCTCTGAGCTTAACCCGGAACTCAACCGCTGTTATCTTGAATGGTGCAAGGATAATGAAACGGTGGCTTCGCCGATTAACCTGTCACAGGAATACCCCGGATTATTACCCCGTTTTGCGCACCTGCAACAAAGAGAGAATCCAGCAACACTGATTTTCCTTGAAGATGCCTCGGCCATGTCGCGGGAAGCACAGCAATTACAACTGGCTGCACTTGGACGCCTGACTGCAAG
>JALUTJ010000482.1 GCA_027057985.1 Chromatiales bacterium | reverse complement strand
GCACTACGACAGATATCTGATGAAGAAAGAGATCGTTACCAGAATGCGGTTAAACTGCTTTCAGAAAACAGGCTTGAGCAGGCAGAAAAGATATTCTTTGAGTTCACCCAGACAAGACCAGCCCTTGCAGGTTCCTATGCGAACCTGGCTATTATCAATCTGAAAAAAGGCCATTCCGAAAAGGCTGAGGAACTTGTCAAAATAGCGGTGGAACGTAATCCTGAACTACCGCAGGCACTGAATTTACTGGCCTATTTTGAACAGAGCAAAGGCAAGGTAAAAGAAGCAGAAAAACACTACTTACAGGCTATAGAAAGCAAGAAAGACTATACCCTGGCCTATTACAACCTGGCTTTGTTATATGATATTTACCTTCAGGATATCGATAAAGCGATCCCTTACTATCAGAAATATCTGATTATGACAAATCATAAAGATAAAAAGACAGCCGACTGGCTAGAACAATTAATGAATCAGCGTAAAGGTGGATAAGAGATGCCAGAATCATCAGAAATAAAATCTTCTATAGCTGAAAAATGTCGATTACTTGTAGCGTTGTTGGTTTTAGGAATAAACTTTCCTGCAAATCTGGCGATAGCAGAAGATCGTATCGAACTGGAAACAACGATTATCAAGGGTAACAAGGAATTACCACAAATTCTTTATGTGGTACCCTGGAAAGACATCAAGCAATCACGAAAGAAATCACAGCAAATTGTGCTCTATAGCATATTTGGAGACTTATTTGATCCAGTATTGCCTGAGGAACACCATCCATCAGAAAATACCAAAAGTGCAAACTCAGTTAAAAAGTAATTAACCCTTCAGCCGATTAATACGGTAGGACAACCTGCTACAACTTTTCCACCATGCGAGGTGGAGTCCCCCATCCTGGCAGCAGGCTTACCATTGATCATTACACTTCCAGAGCCCTGGGAAATAGAATCCGGTGGTCCGGCACAAACTGCCATATCACCACTTCGCGCAGCAGGAAGGCCGCCGATAAGGACATTGGCTGATCCAGCAGCTACTGGCCCACCGACATGAGGTGACGGACCAGGGTTTACCTTGGGGCAGACATGCATATCAGAAATACGAGCAGCCGGTTTACCCATCAACCATTCCCTCCATTGGCAATATTAACTCCATGCTGGATAAATTTCTGAAAAGTGGCATCAATATCATCACTGTCAACCATACCCACTGCATTAAGAATGGCGCCAGAAACAGCATGGGCATAGAGGTAGGGTGCCGGTTCCATGGCGGGTTCATCTTCGGCGGTAATACTGCCGCCAGACCAGAATACAGCAGCGGCTGTCCAGTTCTGCGCACTTTTATACTGTCCCTTTTCAGCCAGAGTACCGCACATGCGGCGCTTCTGTTCATCGGGTTCATAAACCCATTTTTCAGAAATAGATAATGAAGCAAGATCATCGGCTGAGCTTTCCTTTGTCACGGCTGCACGCGAACATAGGCATGACCACCAGATAGCTTCTCTTTTTGGTAAGGCATGCGCCAGAAACAGCACCGCATCAGCATAAAAACCATTTTCCACCAGTTTATTGAGATAATCAGCTGGCAACATATCTGGCTGCAAAAGCGCAAGTGACTGTTCATCAACCGCTTCGTAATGCGCGGTAAGTTCCTGTGCTGTTTTTGCAACAACTTTTTTCATAGTTAAGTTTGTCGCAACCGGTGTTTCAAGTTCTGCATGCATTGCTATAAATATCAACCTGTAAATATTTAGTTAATTTTGGTAATGCCGCCCTTAATGGAAACCATAGCTGAGCCTTTGACATCTATCTTGGTAGACTTAATCTCAATGCCGGTAGAAGTCATTTTTATACTGCTACCACCTACTTTCAGCTCTATGGACTTTTTACCAGTAATAACAATATCACTGGCATCCTGTTTTATAGTCTTCTTGACATTAACTGTACGATCACCTTTACTAACTTTTATAGTCTCATTGCCTTTTTCAATAATACGATCATGGTTATTAACGATCTTAATTTCCTGATCATGTTTTACATATTGCTTAAAGTCTTTTTCGGCCTGGACATAGAACTCTTCAGATCCTTTAAGATCATCAAAACGTATTTCATTGTAATTACTGGTTGAACCACCTTTGGTTGAGTTGGTTTTGATACCAGATTGAGTTTTATTCTTGTAAGGAATCTTATGTTTTCCATTATATACTGAGCCAGTTACGATAGGCCTGTCAGGATCACCATCCAGGAAATTTACAATAACTTCCTGCCCTATCCTTGGTATAAAGGAAACTCCCCATCCATCACCAGCCCAGGGTTGCATAACCCGCAGATAGCATGATGTTTTCTCATTTTTTGTATCACCACGATCCCAGATAAACTTAACCTTTATTCGACCATAGTCATCGATATATATTTCTTCGCCACTTTGGCCGGTAACAATG
>JALUTJ010000481.1 GCA_027057985.1 Chromatiales bacterium | reverse complement strand
ATCTCGAAGGCATCAAACGCAGGGGCTTTGACAAGGAAATCCTGCGAGCCCTGCGGGATGCTTACAAGATTATTTACCGCTCACAAAATACTATCGAACAGGCAAAATCCAAATTGAAAAAACTGGCTGAGGAGTACCCACAGGTCAATAATATGCTTGAGTTCCTCGAAAAAAGTGAGCGTGGCATACTGCGCTAAGCCAGAATGAAGCTTGTATATTTCGGTTCTTCTTCTCCTTTATCTCTTCTTCCTTTTCAAAAATTACTGACATCATCTCACCAGCTTCTTGCCCTGGTTCAGGAAAGTGAACCTGTGAGTGACTTTCCGCTGATTGAATCCGGATCAATTAATGAACTGGCTCTACAACATAATATTGATACCGTGTTTTATAACGGAAATGGTTTTAAAGAAAAACTTTTAGATTACCGGGCTGATCTGATTATCATTTCCTGTTTTGCAAAAATTATCCCGGCTTCATTGATCGCATGTGCACGATACGGGGCAATCAATATACATCCTTCTCTGTTACCCGCTTTTCGTGGGCCGGATCCATTGTTCTGGCAATACCGGGCAGGGGTAGAAGAATTCGGGGTGACGCTGCATTATCCTGGTGAAAAAATCGATGCTGGCGATATTCTGATGCAGGAAAAAGTTAAACTGACGGATGGGATTTCGGTTTTGACCGCTAAACAGGCTCTGGGGGAAGTTGCAGCACAAGGGCTTGTCGATACTCTGGATAAATTAGAGTTGGGCAACTGCCCGAGAGAAAAACAGGATGAAAACAGGGCAAGTTATCAGCCATGGCCGCAGATGAAAGATTACAGTATCTCCACGACGTGGTCAGGAAGGCATATCCTGAATTTTGTCAGCGCGTATAAAAAACCGGATGTTTATTTTATGTGTGAAATAAATGAAAAAATATTTAAAGTTTCAGAGATAACAGCCTTAAAGCCTCTGCCTGGAAAAGAAAAAAGTGGTGAAATTATCAAGTATGAAGGTGCTTGTTTAGCGTTTGCCTGTAAGGATAGCCTGCTTGAGTGCAGGCTTTACAGGGACTAATCAATCAAGCATACTGATCACCAGTTTACTAAGATCGGTTTTTCTCTCTTCGTCGGTGAGTAGATCGTGTATTGCCGAGAGTTCGTTTTTCATTTCAGCAGAATCCTGCAGTAATGCAAGCAGGGTTGTTGCAATTTTCTCAGGTGTCGCATCATCCTGGATCAGTTCCGGAACGATTTTTCGATTAGCAACGATATTACACAACGCAATATAAGGTATCTTTAACATGCGACTAACAAGAAAATAACTCAGGCGGCTGATGCGGTTGATTACAACCATAGGTTTATGCAGCAGGGCAATTTCCAGTGTTACTGTGCCTGAAACGGTGATGATAGCATCACAGGCCTGCATCACATCATAGCTGCGATCGCTGATAATGCGTAAATCAAGTTCGGTATCTTCAAAGTAGGGCAGGATATCGTTTTCACTCAATGTAGATGCAACCGGGACGATAAACTGGCTCTGCGGCTCTTTATCGGCGATGAGCTTTGCTGCCGCCACGATAATCGGTAATAGTCGCCTGATTTCACTATGACGACTGCCGGGAAAAAGACCGACGACTGGCCTGTCGCTATCAAGTAAAAATTCTTTTCGTAAAGTTTGTGTATCGGCCGAGGCATGAACCTCATCGGTTAAGGGATGGCCAACAAAACGCACGGGTACATTGTACTTGCGGTAAAAATCTTCCTCGAAGGGGAAGACCACGGCCATCATATCAACACGATCACGTATCTTGTAAACTCGCTTTTGCCGCCAGGCCCATACCTGTGGGCTGATATAATAAAGTACCTTGACACCACACTCTTTGGCTGTTTTCGCCAGGCGTAAATTAAAGTCCGGGTAATCAGTGAGTATCAATAGATCAGGAGGATCGGTTCTGAGCAGGCGCTGCATTTTTTTTAATGCACCACTGATGGTACTCCAGTGCGCCAGGACTTCAACCAGTCCCACCACGGCAAGTTGTGCTGAATCGACCAGTGTTTCTACACCGGCCTTGCGCATCTGTTCACCCCCAATACCATAGAACTGAACATCAGCGGTTTTTTCCTGAACTTCGCGTACCAGCTTGGCGGCATGAAGATCACCGGAGGCCTCCCCGGCAATAATCATGACACGCCTGCTTTTGCTATCAGACATAAAAAAAGAAATTAAAGCGCGGCTTTAATCGTATCAGTTACTTGCAGAATCTGTTCCTCGGTCATTTCAGGGAACACGGGTAGAGACATGCAGTGGTTAACCGTATCTTCGGTCACTGGCAGGGAGATATCTGCACAGGTATCGGCAAAGGCTTTTTGTTTGTGCAGGGGAATCGGGTAATAAATTGCATTGGCAATATTGTTCTCGGAGAGCTTTGCCATGATTTGTTCACGTTTGTCGGTGAGTA
>JALUTJ010000480.1 GCA_027057985.1 Chromatiales bacterium | reverse complement strand
CAGAAGATGTCCATCTGGGAAATAAAAAGTATCGTGCATGGCACGAGCAGGATGGGTTTCCGGGATATTCAGTGCTTCAAAGTTATGAAACTCATCTTCGATTTCAGGGCCGGTTGCGACTTCAAACCCCATTTGTGAAAACAGCGCTTCAATACGCTCCATGGTACGGGTGACCGGGTGCAGTCCACCGGCCTGCTGGCCACGGCCTGGCAAGGTGACATCGATGGTTTCGCTGGCCAGCCTTGCTTCCAGCTCGGCATTGTTGAGTTCCTGCTTGCGTGCTTCAAGCAGCTTCTGCACCGCCTGCTTGGCAAGATTAATCGCCTGACCTGCCGCTGGCTTTTCTTCTTTCGGCAGCTTGCCAAGGGATTTCATACGCTCAGTAATCGAACCCTTTTTACCCAGGTACTGCACACGGATATCATCGAGTGATTTCAGATCCGCCGCACCCTGGATGGCCTGCCCTGCAGCTTCAACAAGTTGGTCTAGTTCATTTTGCATAGCTTAATTTTATTAAAACCTTTTTCCATAAAAAAAGGGAAGGCTAAAGGCCTTCCCTTTTTAATCGCTTTTAGCTGTCACTATTTTTTATGTGTAACTAAATAGTACAAAGCCGATTATGCCAGGTTGGCTTTAGCTTGCTCAGCTATTGCCGCAAAGGCTGCCTTGTCATGTACCGCGATGTCTGCAAGGACTTTACGATCAATTTCAATGGCACCTTTCTTTAAACCGTTAATAAATCGGCTGTAGCTAATACCGCATTCACGGGCTGCTGCGTTGATACGCGCAATCCATAAAGCACGGAATTGACGTTTACGTTGTTTACGATCACGATAAGCATATTGACCGGCCTTGGTAACGGCCTGTACTGCTACGCGATAAACATTCTTACGACGACCTGAATAGCCCTTGGCCTGGTCGATAACTTTCTTGTGACGGGCACGTGCCGTTACACCACGTTTTACTCTTGGCATTGCTTCTTACCTCTTAACCGTATGGCATCATACGACGGACTAAACCGACGTCAGACTGATGAATTTGCTCAGGCGAACGCAGGTGGCGTTTACGCTTGGTGCTTTTCTTGGTAAGAATGTGGCGACGATGTGACTGGCCGCGCTTGAATTTGCCAGAGCCGGTACGCTTGAAGCGCTTGGTGGCACTGCTGTTACTTTTGATTTTAGGCATTGTCTAAAACTCCGCATTTGTCGGATGCTTTGTTGCTATCCGATTCGATTTTAATAAATAGTAAAAACTAAAAAACGTCTTTACTTCTTCTTTGGCGCAATGACCATCACCATCTGCCGACCTTCCATGCGTGGAAACTGTTCGACGGTTCCCAGCTCTTCCAGGTCTTTTTCGACACGCTTGAGCAGTTTCAGCCCGAGCTCCTGGTGTGCCATTTCTCGACCGCGGAAACGCAGGGTTACCTTGGTCTTGTTGCCGTCCGTCAGGAAACGTGTCAGGTTGCGTAGTTTTACCTGATAGTCCCCTTCTTCCGTCCCGGGACGGAATTTCACTTCCTTGATCTGAACCTGTTTCTGCTTTTTCTTTGCAGCATGGCGTTTCTTGTTTTCCTCGAACAAGTACTTGCCATAATCCATGATCCGGCAAACCGGTGGTTTTGCCGTGGGTGAAACTTCTACCAAATCCATGTCAGCATTTTCGGCTATCTGTTTTGCTTCAGCTAATGAAACAATACCGGCCTGCTCACCATTCTCATCAATCAAACGAACTTCACGCGCGGTAATATCGTCGTTTATTCGTGTGGTTTTATCTGCGCTGATAATAGCTTCCTCTAAATTCTCTAAAATTATCCAGTTCGTTACTTTTGTTTTTGCAACGAAATGCGGCCGCGGCTCGCAATTTCTTCGGTCAACCCGTTCATGAAGTCCTCGATGGACATCACGCCCAGCTCTTCACCGCTTCGCGTGCGCACGGCCACAGTCTGGTTCTCTGCTTCCCGATCACCTGCCACCAGCAGGTACGGGATTTTCTGTAGCGTATGTTCGCGAATTTTAAAGCCGATCTTCTCATTTCTCAAGTCCGCTTTGACCCGTAAACCACTATTTCGCAAAGTTTTTTCGACTTTTTGCACATATTCGGCATGTTTATCGGTAATTCCCATGATCATCACCTGGGTTGGCGCCAGCCAGGCCGGAAAAGCCCCGGCGTGCTGCTCGATCAAAATACCGATAAATCGTTCCAGGGAACCGAGAATGGCTCGGTGCAGCATCACCGGCACCTTCTTTGAACCATCCTCGTCAACATATTGCGCATCGAGTCGACCCGGCATGGAGAAATCGACCTGCATAGTGCCACACTGCCAGACACGGCCAATACAGTCCTTGAGTGAGAACTCGATTTTTGGCCCGTAGAAGGCGCCCTCGCCCGGCTGCAGGTCCCATTCCAGGCCCTTGTTATTGAGCGCGGTTTCCAGCGCATG
>JALUTJ010000479.1 GCA_027057985.1 Chromatiales bacterium | reverse complement strand
CGCAGTAAAGCGCATCGCGCCCTGGGTGAAGATGCTGCAGCAAAACTCGATGACATGGCACCGTTCTATATTCGTGAGTATGAAGACATGTCGGTTGCCCGTACCGGTTATACTGGTGAAGATGGTTATGAAATCATGGTGCCGGCAGATAAAGCCTCGGCACTGTGGACACGCCTGCTGGAAGCTGAAGTGAAGCCCTGTGGTCTTGGTGCCCGCGATACCCTGCGTCTTGAAGCCGGCATGAATCTCTATGGCAGTGACATGGATGAAACCATCTCCCCGCTTGAATGTGGTCTGAACTGGACCGTGGCCTGGGAACCGGCTGAGCGTGACTTCATTGGCCGCAAAGCGCTCGAAGCGCAAAAGCAGCAGGGGGTAAAACGTAAACTGGTTGGGCTGGTACTCGAAGGCAAGGGTGTACTGCGTAACCACCAGAAAGTTTTTTCAGGTGAAAAGGAAGTGGGTGAGATCACCAGTGGCAGCTTTTCTCCAACCCTGGGGCAGGCAATTGCCTTTGCAAGGATCGATGCTGATGTCAGTGAACAGTGCCAGGTCGAAATTCGTGGTAAGCATCTTGATGCGCGAATCGTTAAACCGCCTTTTGTTCGTAATGGCAAGTCATGCCTGTAAAGCGAAAGTAATACAACAAGTTTTAATTTTTTCAAGAGGATATCCTGATGAGTAATAATATTCCGGAAGAGTTACGTTATACAAAAACACATGAATGGATTCGTCGTAATGAAGATGGCACCCTTACCGTTGGCATCACCGATCATGCTCAGCATCTTCTCGGTGACCTGGTGTTCGTTGATGTGCCAGAAGTCGAAGATACTTTTAACTCGGGTGATGACTGTGCCGTTGTTGAGTCGGTAAAAGCCGCGTCTGATATTTATTGCCCGGTCGATGGTGAAGTTGTTGAAGCCAACGAAGCGCTGGCCGATTCACCAGAAACCATCAACCACGATCCGTATGGCGATGGCTGGATTTTCCGTATTCAACCAGAAGACGAAGGCGCATATGATGAGTTAATGGATGCGGATGAATATGCCGAGTTAATCGCAGAAGATTAACTGGTTTGTCAGACTAAAGTCTGACCTACCGATAGCAATCTTTGCGAGACAGGATTCTTCCCTCTCCCCCCTGGAAGGAGAGGGTGTTTATGAAGATTTCCCTCTCCCTCTGGGAGAGGGTTAGGGTGAGGGGGAATAAATTATTAATATCACCTCACCCCTACCCTCTCCTGGAAGGAGAGGGTGTTTATTTTATCAGACTGAAATCTGACTTATAGTGTTGAACGTTTTGAAAATTATTTTTTTATTCAAGGAATATAAGTAATGCCCTTTATCCCGCATACAGAAGAAGATGTGAAGTCCATGCTCGACGCCATTGGTGTTGATAGCATCGATGCGTTGTTCAATGAGATTCCAGCCGAGTTACGTTCCGAGGGGTTATCCACGATTCCTGAAGGTATCAGTGAAATGGAAATTTCACGTATTATGCACGAACGTGCAACGCAGGATACACGCAAGCTGTGTTTTGCCGGTGCCGGTGCTTACGAGCATCATATTCCTGCTGCGGTATGGGAAATCACCACTCGTGGTGAATTTTATTCTGCCTATACGCCATACCAGGCCGAGGCCAGCCAGGGCACATTGCAACTGCTATATGAATACCAGACTATGATGGCCAGCCTGACCGGCATGGATATCTCCAATGCCTCTTTATACGATGGTGCTTCGGCGCTGGCCGAGGCGGTATTGATGGCGGTACGTGCCAATCGCAAGTCAAAGTCACGACGTATCCTGATGCCGCGTACGGTTCATCCTGATTACCGCAAGGTGGCAAATAATATCGTCAAGGGTCAGGGTATCAGCTTTGAAGAACTCGACTTTGATATGCAGGGCGGGCATATCGATCCGGCTTCATTACCGGCCGAGCCGGGTGACTTTACCGCGCTGGTCATTCCTCAGCCGAATTACTTTGGAGTGCTCGAAGACATCGATGCCCTGACCGACTGGGCACATTCGCACAAGGCACTGGTGATTGCCGTGGTCAACCCGACTTCACTGGCGATACTGAAAGCACCGGGCAGCTGGGGTGAACAGGGTGCCGATATCACCTGTGGTGAAGGTCAGCCGCTGGGTGCACCGTTATCTTCGGGCGGGCCTTACTTTGGCTTTATGGCCTGTCGTGAAAAATATGTACGGCAAATGCCGGGACGTATCATTGGCCGTACCGTGGATCTCGATGGTAAGCCGGGTTATACCCTTACCCTGCAGGCACGTGAGCAGCATATCCGTCGTTCCAAGGCGACTTCAAATATCTGTACCAACCAGGGCTTACTGGTTACCGCGGCAACCATCTATATGGCCCTGCTGGGGCCCGCTGGCTTAACAAAGGTTGCCCATGCCTGTCATAACAACACCACCGCCCTGATTGAAAAGCTCGAATC
>JALUTJ010000478.1:547-2459 GCA_027057985.1 Chromatiales bacterium | reverse complement strand
CATTAAAGCTGGTTGGCAACAAAGCCAGGCAGACAATCAGGGAAAAAAGGAAGCGTATATAGCGGGGACTGTGATCGAATTCCATTTCGGCTGCTCTAAAAATCCATTTAAAAACAATAAGTTACTTTATTTTTTGAAACTTTCTTATGCAGCAAATATATCACTATTTTGTGGCATAGTCTAATAAAAATCGCTAATCTGAGCATCTGAAAATAGACATAGATTTACAAAACTGGTAGATTTTTGTTCGCACTCAGGGAAATTATTCACAATAAAAGGAAATGTGATGGCTCATGTCATACTTTGCAAATCATCTACAAAAACTCAATCAATTCAGTCTATTTTTGGTTTAAATAGCTGTTCCAAATACCAGATCACTTAGGGAACTTCGGAGCCCAATCTCGATCAGATCGTTTGATGATCAACCCGACAAGAGAAAAGGCCCCGAAGATGGAATACAGTATAAATGAAATATCACGCCCCGTCAGGCGGCGATTGAAGCGAATTATGCAAAAGTCGAAAGATATCAAATATGCCCGCCGTGCCCAGGCGATATTGCTCCTGCATGAGTATGAGAAGGTTAGCGTGGTGGCGAGGCTATTACATGCTGCCCGCTCTGCGATTTATACTTGGCGTAAGCGGTTTGAACAACTTGGCGAGGCGGGGTTGGTTCCCGAGGAACCGGGTCGAAAGCCTTATACTATTAACGAAGAGGTAGGTGCTCATTTGCTGATGTTAATTGATAAACAGCCGAGTGATTATGGCTATCTGCCATCGCGCTGGAGCACCGAGATGCTGGCTAAACAAGTGAGGGATGATCCTGGGATTGAAATTCACGCTTCCACGGTGCGCCGCCTACTACCGAAATTAGGGGTATACTGGAATGGGGCGAGACCTACTTAACCGGGCGGCTAACAAGTCGCTCAGCCGGATCGCGAACCCGCTTCGCGGGTTTACTCCCGGTTAGCTCAAACGATAGGCATTGAAGCTAATCACATAAAGGAGATAATAATGTTAATCGTCGATAAAAACGGTTGGGTTAATAACATAAAAATTACTAAGAAACATCGTAGTGCTATAGAGCATTTACCTATTGCAGTAATTAATGCTGTAGTCTTGCATCGGACGGGTACTGGAAGTGCAACATCAGTTTTAAATGCGTGGAAAACAAAAAAAGAAGGTACACATTTCTTAATATCTGAGAATGGTAAAATATTTCAAACTGCAAGTCTAAAAAAACAGTGTTGGCATGTTGGTAAGCTTTACTCGAAGTGTAGGTCTGTGTCGTCCTGTAACAAGGAAGATGCAAAAGCAATTGAAGAAATTCTTCACAAAAAGAATACAAGTTGGGGTAAAAAATTTCGATTAGTTACGAGACGCGAACTAAAGAAGGAATATCCAGTTCGGTTTCCTCATAATCATGACTCACTAGGCATTGAAGTTGTTGGAATTATGTCAAAAGATAGTGATATTTATGAAATTCCAAACAAACTTCAGCTCGATTCACTTTTTTGGTTACTTGACGAAATTATTTCAACTTATCGTATTTCTATAAAGGATATTTATGCGCATGGAAAAATAGCACATAAGGACAGAAATAAATCTGAAGGTGCAGCTTCACTAAAAGCATATGCAATATACAGACAGGGTAAATAAAATGAAGGTACATTGGATTTTTATATTTGGTGTGCTTTTTGCTGTTTCATGCTCCACCTATACTATTAGCAATAAAAATCACAGCGATATGAAGTTTTCACTAATACAATCAGATTATCGCTTGACTGATCTAAATAATTATGGGTGTGAAAAAATTGACTCTTCTGTGATAAAGCACATTTTACAAACAGGCACACTAATTACCGAGAGAGAAGTTCATGATTACTACTCTACGACTGGATGCAGCATTAAAGGA
>JALUTJ010000478.1:0-537 GCA_027057985.1 Chromatiales bacterium | reverse complement strand
GAAGTGATACTGGGTTCACTTTTGACTATGGTGGCGTTCTATATTTCAAAAATGGAATGATATTGGGGTGTGGTAGGAAGTGTTGTAGCAATAATTATTTTTATTGTTCGTGGGATGCTCAGAACCTTAAGGGATTGTAGTGTCCTAACAAGCCAAATACATTCGGACGGCAAAAAGTGCCGCTCGTTCCTCGCTCTGCTTTTTGCCGCCGGTGATTTGCAGCATTAGCCGATTTAGATTAAGGAGGAATTTCATGAAATCTACTCATATTGCGGCTGAGAAGAAATATAAGAACATAAGAAGTATCACATATGAAATAACAATGGATGAGTTACCTTATCAAGACAAAAAGGCAATATCGCTCACTGATATTGATGTTAAAGCTTTAACCGATATTATGCATTCTAAATAGCTGTTCCAAATACTAAATAGCTGTTCCAAATACCAGATCACTTAGGGAACTTCGGAGCCCAATCTCGATCAGATCGTTTGATGATCAACCCGACAAGAGAAAAGGCCCCGAAGATGGAATACAGT
>JALUTJ010000477.1 GCA_027057985.1 Chromatiales bacterium | reverse complement strand
TCGCCCATATCGGTAGTAGCAGATTCGCTGGTAGTACCAACGATAGCTGCAACAACGGCACGCAGTGATTCAGGTGGAATTTTTTTCAGTTCGCCTGAAGAGGCTTCGGTACTGCGGCGCAGGCTATCATCCAGCATGAGTGCGGCAAGGACATGTGCCGAAGTCGCCTGGGGATGACCATACTCTACCGAGGCCAGCATCCAGGCATTCTTTGCCAGGTCGACAATCGTTGGAGACAGTGCGGGGGCACGGGTATTGCCGGTTTTGATTAGATCCAGTTCATGGTTGAGATCCTGGGTCAGTTTGCCATAGTCAACCTCAAACTTGTCAAGCAATGCCAGCATATCGCTGTCCGGTATTTCAAGCAGCTTAAGTAACCAGTGTTCAACCTCGACATTATAGTGAGTACGTGACAGGCACAGGCCGGCAGCACCTTCAAGCGCATTTCGTGTCGGTTCATTGAGTTTTCCAACCAGTGATTTTAAATCGATATTAATCATGTTAATCCCTTAAGTGATTTGTTATTTTGTTATTGATTGATATTGTTTGCAGAAATTCTTATTTCGATAATGTCATCTTTACGACTTGCCTGTGGCCCTTTGTTGGATAGCCAGGTATTCCAGCCAATCATGGGCCTGTTTTTACCACCAAGCTGGATTTTATCAGGCAGGTCACGTCGTTTAACTCGGATAACAATATCGTAGTCATATTCCATACCGGCATAAAACTGAATCAGTTCATTCAGGCTTCGCAATGATCTGGAGCCGGGCGCGAATAGCTGCAGTTGTTCTCGATCCAGTGGCCCCAGCACGATATTTATTTTGCCCTGGGCGAACCAGCCTTTTTTGCCAAGCATGACGGAACGGCCCAGGCAGTTATTCTGACCACGGGGAAATTCTCTGCCAGGCAGCCGGGTACGGACATCATCGATGAGTTCCTGCCATTGACCTATAAACTCGCGGACTTCTACCGGAATAGCAAAGTAACTTTTCAGTATCTGTTTCAGGCCGGTAGTGGTACGTATTTGTTGTGACAGCAGGCCACCAAAATAAAACAGGGTCTCGTCACGAATACCAAGACGATTTTGCAGGCCGGGCGTACCCAGGCCAATCAGCGACATCAAGACCTGGGAATGATCATCATGTTTTCTTTTAACTGGTGGATTCAGTTTCTTGCGTTCATATTCTAATGGCAGACGATATTTACACGATGCCTGGTAGAACAGGGAAATCGTACGGTGATTAAACAGGTCGAGGAAATTAGAAATTGATTTGTCTTTAAGCTTGAGACGTTTCAGTACTAACTCGGTGTAATGATAGGGCAGTACACCCTGAGACCCGGTTAGCCCCATAAAGTTTACCGATAATTCCCAGCGTTTGTTGTTTTTACTGGTCTGGCGGGTATGCAAATGGGAAATTTCAGCAGACTGAAAGTGCAGTGCATGATTGGTACGAAAACGCACAGCCTCGCTGCTGGGAGGGGTAAACTGCGCTACCGGTTGATGATTGAAAGCTGCACGATTTTGCTCTGTGTCTTTTTCGTACACAGCACTGCGTTCCAGCAGACGTACGGCCTGCAGAAAAGGAAACTGGTATGGATTATCTGTTAATCGGGCGATTACAGAAGTATTTTTTCGCCAGCGCGCGGTGGACATTTCTTTAAGTAACCTTCTTTGCTTTTTTGTTTAACCAGCACCCTGGTAAATGAATTGATCGAACAATACAGGGCAAAAAAATGTTCCAGTATCGAGGCAAACAGGTAGGCGCTGCTGCCACTCAACTGGCTGTCATCGAGCTCGATCTCAACCTGCATTCCACGACACATAGTTGCATGACCGTCAATCGTAAGAGGAGCACTGATTGGTTTTGCATTTACCGAGATAATGGATTCGATCAATGCCCGTGTTACTGATGATTCACTAAAGTCATAGAGACGAAGAATTTCCTTAAGTGCCTCGGTGGCATTATTACGCCCGGTAATGGAAAGATGATTCAGGTTTAAATGGGAAATCAGGCGCCAGCGCGCATGGTTACGTAAAGGTGGCCGTACTGTTTGCGTCGGCTGAACCAGGCAGCGAATATGCTCACAGGGTGGGGCGATATCGACACACTGCAATTTAGGTTGATCTGCTGAGAAGGGTAGCCGAGCAGGCAGATCACGGTTACTACAGGTTGTTTCAATCACCAGGGTACGATCTTCCGGGATATTGGGGTTGAAGTCGAGATCGACAAGACTGATAAAGACATCGGTTCCTTCATCCCGTTCGTAATTACTCATCTTTGCATCACGGCGATTGGCAAACCAGAAAGCATGATTCTCATCATCCTGATTTTCATGGTTAAGACCATAAAATGGGCGGAATTCGGTTTCCTCTCCGTTTGAGGTAGATGCAATTACTTTATCGATGGAGAATATTTCGTAGCCAACAGGACGTCGTACATCTGGTATCACCTGGTACTCAAGCTGTGAATGATCCAGTTTTATTGGATCAGCAACATGCTGGAAGAGGTTGACAACCGGTGTTGCGCCAAGCACAAATGTTTCTTCATTGATATTGTGTTCCAGCTCGATATCAGTGCTGTCAATATAGATATAGAGATCGAGTTTATTAGTGGCGGTCTGTGGTAGATGTTTTTTTATGCCCCGGATATCGATAAACATAAATTTTTCCGGGAAAATAAAATACTCGGTCAATAAGCGGTAACCCATAAAAGAAGCATCCGGGTAGGGCAGGATACCCTGATCAGACTCAAAGCCAACTGGCTGGATACTATGACGACCAAGAAACACCGGATTGGTATCGTCTTCACCTGTACTTACTACGACATCAAGACACTGACTCAACATCATCTGGTAGAGTGGATTGATATGCTGGGCCTGTCCCTTGAGATAAAAGCGGATATGATCAAAATCGATATCCTGAAATAGAATTTCATCATTGAATGTCTGTAGTGATATTTTCAGAACTGAAGCTGCACCGCTGACCATTGCAGAGCCTGACGTGCTGAATGGTCGACCGATAAGTGATGCAGATGTAATTTCAACAGGTAGCATCTGGGTGTCATAGACGGTTGAAAACTGAACAGTTTCGCCCTGAAATTGCTCAGTTTCGAGTAGTGTGTTCCGTTCTATCTTATAAGGGCTTTCCAGTTGGTCGCGATCGGCCTTGAAGTGCACGATTGACATTGAAGGCAAGGGACGCTGGTAATGCGGAAATAGCACATTGAGTAATGCATCGGACAGTTCAGGAAAATCATCATCGAGTTTGTGCTGAATACGTGCATTTAAGTAAGCAAAGCTCTCAACCAGTCGTGATACATGTGGATCATCGATGATATCCGTATTGATGCCTAGCCGTCCTGCAATCTTCGGGTGCTCATCTGCAAACTCGGCACCGAGTTGGCGGATATAAGCGAGTTCTTTCTCATAATAGGGTAGTAGTTCGTCAGCCATTTGCAGAATCTTCTATAGTAATGCTCCGGGTAACCGGTTCGAGTACAGAATCAAAAATTACAACCTCGGGAGCTGGTTCAGCATAGAGGGTTGCATCGATGCGAAAGCGCAGTGTTCTGTCGGTATTATCTTTATTTTCAAGATAAGATACGGTGACATCCTTGAAGCGTGGTTCAAATTCTCTAAGGATCATTTCAAGCTGCGTAGTGAATTTCTTGCGCTTTTCGAGATCGATAATATTTATTGTTGCCAGATCAGGTAGCCCATAATTCATCAGAGACTTATCAAGCTCGGTATAATCTTCGTCCGGCTCCATAACGCGAAAACGTGAGTTCATCAGGTTTTCAATATCTCGTCTGACACTGTTACGTAACTGGCGAATTTTCTGATGTTTGCCAGGATCGAGTTCATGCTGGTTCTCTGGTTCATCATCAAACAGGCGATCGAGAATTGATGGCCGTAGTTTTTTCTTTTTATCGACGCGAGCCATTTTATTTTGCCGCCTGTGCCAGTTCGGTGACAAGTTCCAGCTCGGAAACCATCTGGTCTAGCTGGTAGTGCGGTTTTAGATGAATAACGCAGAGAAAACTACCCGGTTTACTGGGGTGGTCTTTCACCTGTACCGCGGCTTCTTTTAGTGGGTATCGTGCCTGTTCTTCCCAGTCAAGATCTTCCCGGCCGGTGGTATATTTAAAGAGCCAGTCACGCAGATAATCTTCACATTCATTCGCAGTAATAAATGAACCAATCTTGTCACGAATAATAATCTTGATATAGTGTGCGATGCGCGAACCACAAAGTACATGTTGTAACATTGCCGAAAGTTTGGCATTGATGGTTGCTTCTTTCGAGCTGTGTTGCTCTGGTGCCTGTACCGACTGGTTATTATAAAATGCAGCAAAAGGCGTATCATAACACTGGCATAACGGCATCATACCAAGATCACTGATTTCCCGTTCACGAGTATCACTGATAAGTACATCGGTTACAGGTTTGTAGGCAATATTTTCAGCATCGGTTTCAAAACAGTCTGTCGGCAGGTTAGCCAACAGGCCACCGGCAATCTGGTTACGAGGTACTCCACGGATATGACCAAACCAGCCGACATTGGCATATTCACGAATCAGAATTGCAGCAAAACCATAGGCGGCATTACCCCAGAGATAATTTTCGTGTTGTTTTGTCGCAGATTTCTCATAAAAATAGATGCCCTTATATGAACCGGGTTTAGTACGGTAGGGCAGGCGCATCAGAATACGGGGAACGGTTAAGCCAAGAAAACGTGAATCCAGCTTGTTTCTCAGGGCATTCCACTTGATATATTCTTTTTGCTGAAAAACCGTGTGCAGATCAATTGGCATCGATAGTGCAGTGAAATCATCGAGGCCAAACAATTCATACGAAGCCCCGGCAATAAAAGGTGCAAAAGCAGCTGCGGCAATTTGTGCCATGCCTTCGAGTGTGGCGATATCATCCCGAGGATGTCGTCTGGAAATACGATGACTGATTTCATAGTCACCAATTAATACCCCGTAGGGCTCACCACCCGGAGTACCATATTCTTCACTATAGATTTTATGGAATAACTGGCTCTGATCAAAATCAAGGGCACGGGCAATATCTTTGCTGATTTCATCCCAGCTAATATCCAGTACTCGAATCTTAATCGTCGCACTGCCCTCTGCCTGTACCACCAGATACCACAGGCCGCGCCAGGATGATTCGAGTTTCTGAAACTTCTCATTATGAATAATGGCATTAAGCTGATCGTTAATCAGTTCATCGATATCTGCAATAGTCTGGTTGATACAGTTACGTAACTGCCTGCTATTCTCAGGTGTCTTTTCATGTTCGTTTATCCAGTAAACCAGCGCACGGCTAGTATCTTCTTCATCGAGAAACTGATCCAGGTTTGTAATGTATGAGGGAGTATCCAGCACGTCATTAATGCTGACAGCCGGGGTAGAGGCATCAAGTGCAAAAGGTAATGTCTGACTACTTGAGATTGACACGTAAAATCCATTTTAATGTAACCGGGGATCATGATGATCCCCGGCCAGATTAAATTATCCTGCTTTAGGAATATTCGCTACAAGACGAAGCGAAGCAGTTAATTCTTCCATTTGTAACCATGGACGCATCCAGGCAATTGCACTGTAGACGCCAGGCTGGCCTGGAACTTCTTTTACTTCTACAGTGGCTTCTGCCAGTGGGTAGCGTGCTTTCATTTCAGGGCTTGCACCTGGACTACCGTTTACGTAGTTGGAAATCCAGCGATTGAGCCACTCTTCTGCATCACCGGCTTCCATGAATGAACCGATCTTGTCGCGGGCCATTACTTTAAGGAAGTGTGCGATACGTGAAGTTGCCATGATATAAGGCAGGCGTGCTGAAATTTCAGCATTGGAGCTGGCATCTGGATCATCGAACTTCTTCGGTTTTTGCGTAGTTTGTGCGCCAAAGAATACGGCATAATCCGTGTTCTTGTAGTGACACAGCGGCAGGAAGCCAAGCTTGCTTAACTCTGCCTCACGACGGTCGGTAATACCAATTTCAGTAGGGCACTTCTGATCGACATCACCGTCATCGCTAACGAAGACATGGCTTGGCAGACCTTCAACCTTGCCGCCACCTTCGGCACCACGGATGCTTGTACACCAGCCATATTCGGCAAATGAGCGGGTCAGGGTGGTACCCATGGTGTATGCCGCATTCATCCAGCAATACTGATCATGGTCACTTTCGAGCTGACGGCCATCGCTGTCGGTACTTGCTTCTTCGAAGTTAAATGCTTCGATTGGTTTGGTGGCAGAGCCATAAGGCAGGCGTGCCAGTACCCTTGGCATGGTCAGGGTAACAAAGCGGGAATCTTCGCTGTCGCGGAAACTACGCCACTTGATATATTCAGCAGAATCGAAGATTTTTTCCAGATCCCGTGGCTTGGAAAGCTCGGTAAAGCTGTCAAAACCAAACATCTGTGGTGACGCAGCCGAAATAAACGGGCAGAAACCAGCTGCTGCAATATTAGACATATTGCTTAGCAGATCGAGATCATCTGGATGGGCAGAGAACTCATAGTCACCGATAAGGGCTGCATAAGGTTCGCCACCGGCAGTGCCAAATTCACTTTCGTAGATTTTCTTGAAAGTCTGGCTCTGGTCGAATTCTACAGCCTTTTCCAGGTCTTTCCCCAGCTCTTTCTTGCTCAGGTTGAGCATGCGAATCTTGAGCTGTGAGCTGGTTTCTGAGTTCATGACAAGGTGGTGGAGGCCGCGCCATGAACCTTCCAGCTTTTGCAGTTTTTCATGCTGCATAATAGCTGCCAGTTGTTTTGACATTACCTTGTCAATCGCGGCGATGGCCGAGTTAATGGTAACGGTCAGGTTTTTATCCCATTTGACGGTACCATCGAGTGCTTCTTTTGTCAGTGTCTTCAGAAGCTCTTCGGTTTCATCGCGTGGAGTTTGTTTGGTTGCGCCAATAGCCTGTTCAAGAAAACTGACTTCTTCCGTAGCTTCGGCTTCCTGTGCTTGTGCTTCCTGTTTACTCGCCATCTTTATCACCCTTTTCTTCGTCAATGCCCAGTTCGCTGGAAAGTGCAGCAATAGCATCAGTGTTACTTAATACTTCCTCTAGAATAGTTTCCAGTTCATCAGAACGGTCTGCCTTGGTTAAGAGGTCACGTAGTTTATTGCGTGTTTCCAGCAATTTTTTCAGAGGTTCAACCTTGTCAACAATACGGTGTGGTTCAAAATCTTCCATACTCTTGAAATCAAGATCGACAGAGATTTCACTACCATCATCTTCAAGTGTATTTTCGACTTTCATTGAGACCTTTGGTGCAATATTGGCCATAACTTCGTTGAAGTTATCACGATCAATCTGCGAAAACTTGCGGTCTTTTAATGGTTTTTTATTTTCAGTATTGTCACCGGAGTAGTCACCCATAACGCCCATAACAAAGGGAATTTCCTTTTCTGTAACAGCGCCGTTAGTTTCTACATCATAAGTGATGTGTACACGTGGTTTGCGTACGCGTTTTAGTTTATCGTGAATACTATCAGCCATAATCCTTTACCTCTATATGTTGTGTTTGCTGGCTATTATTCCTCATCCATTCTCACGCCGGTTAAAGAACTGTAATGATCAATGGATGAAGAGTCGGGTAGTAATTCTCGCATTAATTCACCTAAAGACATTTCACCCCATTTTACGGTTTTTTCAAGTGCGTAAGAAATTGGTGAGTGAGGCTCAGTTTTGCGGAAAAACTCTGAAATTTCATTGAGCTGGCGGAAGGCATCGTTGCGGTTCCTGATAGGACCTCCGACTACGGCTTGCTCGGATGTAGCGGCTTCAGCAGAGCTGCCATCTTCATTAAATGCTTCTTCATTGGAGGATTCATCCGGTAATTTATATCTGCCGACATGGTTGATGACGCCAAGTGTTTCTTCCAGTGCATTAATG
>JALUTJ010000476.1 GCA_027057985.1 Chromatiales bacterium | reverse complement strand
GTCACATGGCGCACATCCAGCCACACATTGCCCTTGGCTACCCGCACCTGAGCTTCTTCCGGGGTGACGCGATCCAGTAAAGGTTCTTTTAGCAGCTCGTTGAAATCATCCTTGGCCAGGCGCATGACCTGACCCGGCGTAGTCATGGTGACCGAGGCATTGCGCCTGGAACCGGAAAGCAGTGCTTCTTCACCAAAACTGGCACCGGCGGCGAGTGAAGCCAGTTCCACCGTGCGCGTCACCAGGGCCTCACCCTCGGTAAGCACATAGTAATAATCACCCGGGGTACCCTGCTGGATAATCACCTCACCCTCCTCCACCGGGATAGTTTCCATGCGTTGCAACAGCCCCTTGATATTGGCCGCCGGCATATTCTTGAAGGCCATGATATGACGCATACGGCGAATCCAGCTGCGGCCATCTTCCTCTTCCGTCTCCTCGGGCTGACTGGACTCACGGGATTTCTCAGCCGCCGAGGTTTTTTCCGATACGACGGATTCTTCGGCCTGCTGCGAGGCTTCTTCTTTTTCTTCTGCCACCGCAAGCTGATCCCAGGTCAGCATGTAATCAAGAATACTGTTATCGACCCGCAGCACCTTTGCAATGGTCAAAGCAGTGCAGGTAGCCTGTCGTGGCTGGCCACCGGCGAGCGGGTGTCTGGCTTCAGCCGACTTATGTCCCAGCGTGGCATTGAGGCTTTTATCGGCCACCGAATTCATCTGGACGTCACCATCGAGCAGGTAAATGCTCTGGTTGTCCACATCGCCCTCGCGGAAAATCGTGACCCCAACGCCCAGCTCCTCGACATCGACCAGCCCCTGCAATTCCTGCAGGCGCTCCTCGGACAGGGCCGATAAGGGCTCAAAAGACTTTAATTGCTCGATCGAAATTTTCTGTTTTTTACTCATAGCACATCATGACCTTTTATCGTAAAAAACCAAAACCGGGTGGAATTTTTTGATTTTTATTCTATTTACCCCCTTTTTTAACAGTATTCCCGGGGGATGTCACTGACTCACCTCGCGGCCGGGGAAAAATCAAGCAGAATCCGGAAAGTTTGCTAAGTGGATCACATCTTCCGAGCGAGGCATCAAGAAAACAGGCCGGCTGTCGATAACCAGCATGATGCAGTACCAACCGAAAGTGACGAACACTCAGAACAACCGATCATGCTACTTGATGCCATTATCCAGGCCCTGTTAAGCCAGCAGGAAATTCCTTTTAGTCGTATCCCTGCGACCGAGTCTACTGCAGACAGGATATATGCCTCTGTCAGCCTGCTCAAGGACAACAGGGGTATCGTGATGGCAATGTACCACCATGGCCACCAGTTCGACCTGCCCCTGCTCAAATCCCTGCTGGAGCGCAGTGAGCTGCGTTTTATGAGCCTGAACGAACTGCAGCAAGTCCTGCGCCAGTTGAAGAAAACGGCGAAAAAACAGGACGTGACAAATTTTGACAATATTTTCCGGCAAAATAAGATACAGTTAATCATCGACGAGCCACTGAGCACCCGCTCCGAGGTACTGCTGGTTACCGACAACCCGGCTCAGCGGATCCAGATCGATATCTGGGATATGCAAATAATGGTCGAAAATGCCCTGATTGGTGGTATATTTTCGCACACAAACAATGATGACAAAGATGCAGCAGGACGCATGAACACCAACTTACTCGAACAACTGCAGCAGATTGAACATCTTCCGGTCATGCCCACCATTGCCACGGAGCTGCTGGCGCTGCAGGCCAATCCCGATGGCACCGTGGAAGACATGGTACGGATCATTGCTCACGATCCGGCACTGAGCACGCTGGTGCTGCGTTATGCCAATTCTGCCCTGTTTGGTTTCAGTGGCCAGATCAGCAACCTGCAGGATGCGATATTTCGTGTCCTGGGTTATGAAACCGTGCTCTATATGTCGCTGGGCGCTGCACTCGGGCGAGCTTTCAAGCTGCCGCCTGCTGGTCGCCTGAATATGAAAAATTTCTGGACCGAAGCCACCTTCCGCGCCACCCTGAATCAGCAACTGGCACAACGGATGTCAAAAGATCAGCAGCCCAATGTTGCCCTCGCCTACCTGACCGGCCTGCTGCATAACATCGGTATCGTCATTATGGGAAACCTGTTCAGCACCGAGTTCAACTGGCTTAACAAAATGCTGACCAGTCGACCACAGCAATCCCTTGTCGAAACCGAGAAGAACCTGTTTAGCTGTACCCATGCCACTGTTGGTGCTCACCTGATGAAATACTGGAATATGCCCGGCGCAATCACCGCCGTGGTCGGAGAGCACCATAACCCGGATTACAGCGGTGAAGCCGAAGACTACGTGGCGCTGACCCGGCTCGCCGGACAGGCACTGGCTGCGCAGGGACTTTCGGACAGTGATGAAAAACAGGTGGATGAAGCACTGTGTCAGCAACTTGGACTCAGTGTTAGCGATGTCGAAGAGGCGCTACTGGATG
>JALUTJ010000475.1 GCA_027057985.1 Chromatiales bacterium | reverse complement strand
TTCAGGTAAATAATTGCAACAAGCAGTATGGCGATAATAATGTATTCACTCACAACCTTGAACGTGGTTAGCCCCTTGCCGGGGATATAGGTTACCGGAAAGACATCGGTATAGAGCACCAGGTAGATAATCAACGTGGCGATTACGGCAAAAAATGAAAAGATCCGGCGGCGATGCAGGGTATGGGTCAAAAACCAGGGTGCTGCCAGTAAGACAAGTGATTCAAGATAACGAGTGGCAATCCAGAACTGTGTCGACATGGTTTCGGAATTATTGGGCATAATGGCCATACCCTTGTAGCTCATGGCATGCACCAGGTCGAGTATCCCAACCCAGAAATAGCCGGCACCGAGAAACATCAGAAAGTTATTCCGGCTAAAGGGGTACATTTGCCAGGCAACTACCGCCATGAGAATGGCAATTACGATGGCAAACAACTCGGCCATGGTATGAAAAAGCACAAAGCTGGTGGTGAAACTGACCAGGATCAGAAATGCCGATAATGCAACCGGGATTAATATCGTGGGAACAGAAACATAGCCGCTCTGAAATAAACTGTTAAGATGCTTTTGTACCACCCGGAATGCTCCTGTCTGCCTTGTAATGAATCAACCACGCTACATTAAACCAGTTCTAAACCCCTGCCAACTCGCTGTGAATTTTATCGGCTGGCCTGCAATCCGTATTTTTCCAGTATAAGCCGTCATATCACACGAGAAGCGATCCTGTCTTTACCCTTAAGCCATTGAAATAAAACGGATAAAAGCTCACACTATGCCCCCCGGATAATTTTCTCGCGCTAATGGCCATGGAAATCGAACAATGCTAAAAATTATAAAAAATCTCGAAAGTATCAGTGAATTAACGGGCCGCCTTTTTGCCTGGCTTACAGTCCTGATTGTTTTTGTCACTTTTCTCGTCGTGGTATTGCGTTACGCCTTCGATATTGGCTCGATTGCCCTGCAGGAATCTATCTCCTATATGCATGCCCTGGTATTCATGCTTGGTGCAGCCTATACCCTGAAACACGAAGGCCATGTCCGGGTGGATATTTTCTATCGTAAGTGGAGCCCCGGCAGAAAAGCCTGGGTCGATCTGCTGGGCACCGTATTCCTGCTTTACCCGGTCTGCCTGTTTATTCTTATCAGTAGCTGGGATTATGTCCTCACTTCCTGGGGCCAGCACGAACAGTCCGGTGAGGCCGGGGGGCTGGCCTATGTTTACCTGCTTAAAACCGCTTTGCTGATTATGCCGGTTCTGCTGATAGTACAGGGTACGGCCATGGCACTGAAAAGCCTGCTCACCCTTAAGCAGGGGGAAACGACCCATGGCTGAAATAATGGCTTTACTCCTCTTTATCAGTGTCTGCCTGGTTTTACTCAGTGGCTACCCGGTCGCCTTTGCGCTTGGCGGCACCGCACTGCTGTTTTCTGCTATCGGCATACTCACCGGGACTTTCGATACGGCCTTTTTAAGTGCCCTGCCCAACCGGCTCTACGGCATTATGAGCAATATGACCCTGATCGCGGTGCCGCTGTTTATCTTTATGGGCGTCATGCTGGAAAAATCTCGCGTTGCCGACAAGCTGCTTGATACCATGGCGCTGTTATTCGGCCCCTTACGCGGTGGGCTCGGCCTCTCGGTGATTCTTGTTGGTATGTTACTCGCCGCCAGTACCGGCATCGTTGGGGCCACCGTGGTGACCATGGGTCTGCTTTCCCTGCCAACCATGTTACGACGAGGTTATGATCCGGCCATTGCCACCGGTGCTATCTGTGCTTCCGGCACCCTGGGCCAGATTATTCCCCCTTCGATCATTCTGGTACTGCTGGGCGATGTCCTCTCCTCGGCCTATCAGCAGGCCCAGCTCGATATGGGTATCTTCAATCCAAAAACCGTTTCCGTGGGTGATCTTTTTGCCGGTGCGCTGTTCCCCGGGCTGTTACTGGTTGCGCTATACCTGGTTTATGTCTCCATCATGGCATTCTTACGCGCCGATAAGCTACCTGCCATCCCGCACGAGGAAAGGAACATCAACAGGAGTGAACTGGCACTGCGCGTTCTCAAGGTGCTGTTTCCACCACTGTTTCTTATTCTTGCCGTACTGGGATCGATCCTTGGCGGCTTTGCCACGCCAACCGAGGCCGCCTCGGTCGGTGCCGTGGGCGCGATTATTCTCGCGACTGGACAACGGCAGTTCAATCTTGAAATCCTGCAACAGGTCATGCGTGACACCTTGCGCGTTACCAGCATGGTCTTTTTGATTTTTATCGGCGCCTCACTGTTCTCGCTGGTGTTCCGTGGCTTTGGTGGTGATGAAGTGGTACGTGAGGTGCTTACCAGCCTGCCCGGTGGTGTGATCACCGCCATGTTTATCGTGATGCTGACGATGTTTCTGCTTGGCTTTATTCTCGATTTTATCGAGATCACTTTTGTCATGGTGCCCATCGTTGCACCAATACTTTTCACCATGGGCATCGATCCG
>JALUTJ010000474.1 GCA_027057985.1 Chromatiales bacterium | reverse complement strand
TCAGACGCTTGATGTTCATGGACACTTCACGACGTAAATCACCTTCGATCGTGTACTTGGCAACCTCGTTACGCAGGTTTTCCACCTGAGATTCGTCGAGGTCCTTAACTTTAGTCGTTGGTGAAACGCCTGCTGCGTCACAGATTTTCTGCGCGCGCGTACGACCAATACCGTAAATCGAGGTTAACGCGATTTCAGTATGTTTATTGACCGGAACATTGATACCAGCAATACGGGCCATTTAGCCACTCCTACAAATTCAAAAATAGTCAACGCAGGTCGACCTGCGAAAACGTGCAATTTTACGTTTCCTCGCCCTTTCAGGCAAGACTTTTACCACAAATATTGGCTGTTTTTTGCCCCTCAAAAGCGGCAAAAACCACCCTTTTTAGCCCTGACGCTGCTTATGGCGTGGATCGGAACAGATCACGCGAATAACTTTACAGTTACGGCATAATTTTTTAACTGAAGCACGAACTTTCATGCCGACTCTCCTAAAAAATAAACGCGTTAAATTAACGCAATAAACCGGCTGATCCTGCGCCACCCTTGAGGTTAGCTTTTTTCATCAAGCCCTCGTACTGGTGTGACATCAGGTGCGCCTGCACTTGCGACATTAAATCCATTGTTACTACAACAATAATCAGCAGTGAGGTACCACCAAAGTAGAACGGCACATTCCAGTACACGATCAGGAACTCGGGCAGCAGACTTACTGCTGTAATATAAGCTGCACCAACCAGGGTCAGGCGGCCTAAAATTGTATCAATGTGACGGGCAGTCTGTTCACCTGGACGAATACCCGGAATATAGGCCCCGGAACGTTTCAGGTTATCTGCCGTTTCTTTCGGGTTGAACATCAACGCCGTATAGAAGAAGCAGAAGAACACGATAGCAATCGCATACATCAATACATATAACGGTTGACCCGGTGAGAGCATGGTGGCCACATCCTGCAGGAATGAACCCACTGGACCTTCAGCGCTACCGAACCAGCCTGCCATGGTGGCAGGAAATAAAATAATTGCCGAGGCGAAAATGGGCGGAATAACACCGGCCATATTAATCTTCAGCGGCAGATGACTGGTCTGTGCCGCATACATCTTGCGTCCCTGTTGGCGCTTGGCATAATGCACCGTAATACGACGCTGGCCACGTTCCATAAATACCACAAATGCAGTTACTGCTAGAATCAGCAGGAACAGCACCAGGATCAGTCCTGAACTCAGTTCACCATTACGTCCCAGTTCCAGGGTACCACCAATTGCAGAAGGCAGCCCCGCGACGATACCGGCAAAGATAATCATCGAAATACCGTTTCCTATACCCCGTTCGGTAATCTGCTCGCCAAGCCACATCAGGAACATGGTTCCAGTAACCAGAGTAACCACGGTAGTAAAATAGAATACACGCATCACATCGGCATCCGCACCATTAACAACAAGTCCTGGCTGGCGTGACAAGGCCATTGCAACACCCAGCGCCTGGAAAGTCGCGAGGAACAGGGTACCAAAACGCGTGTACTGGGTGATCTTGCGTTTACCCGCGGCGCCTTCCTTGCTCAGTTGCTCCAGCTTTGGATGCACCTTGGTCAGCAGCTGGATAATAATCGATGCCGAAATATAAGGCATGATCCCCAGCGCAAACAGGGATAAACGTGACAGAGCCCCTCCCGAAAACATGTTGAACATGTCGAGAATGGTTCCCTTTTGCTGTTCTACCATCCGTACCAGCACTTCCGGATCGATACCCGGAACCGTAATATAGGAACCGATACGAAATACCAGCAGTGCGCCAATCAGGAAAAAAATACGCTGACGAAGTTCCTTGAACTTGCCACCACTAATACCGGCAGCCATTGCTGATTGTGATACAGACATCCGTTTACTCTTCTATTTTGCCGCCGGCAGCTTCAATTGCCTTGCGAGCACCTTTTGTTACGCGAATACCTTTAAGAGTAACGGCCTTTTCAATCTTGCCGGAATCCATCACCTTGACGCGCTTGATGTTTTTTGCAATCAGGTTGGCTTCTTTCAGTGCCGCAATATCAATGACATCAACATTCATTGCATTGAGTTCGCTGAGACGAATTTCATCGGTAACGCGTGCCATGCGTGAGGTAAAGCCCACTTTAGGTAGACGACGCTGTAAAGGCATCTGACCACCTTCAAAACCGATCATCGGCTTACCACCTGAACGTGACTTCTGACCTTTATGACCACGGCCACCTGTTTTTCCCAGGCCAGAACCAATACCACGTCCACGACGTTTGGCATCAGATTTAGAACCTGCAGCTGGTTTCAGTGTATTCAAAAACATCTTAGTTCTCCTCCACTTTCACCATGTAGCTGACCTTGTTGATCATGCCGCGGGTGCAAGGGGTATCTTCAACTTCAACAGTTTGATGCATACGACGTAAGCCCAGACCAGCTACACAGGCCTTGTGGGACTTGAGACGTCCATTTGTGCTACGCACCAGTTTAACTTTAAT
>JALUTJ010000473.1 GCA_027057985.1 Chromatiales bacterium | reverse complement strand
TACTGGACCATTCTGCCTTCCGCCCTGGCGATGATCATATTGATCTTTTTCGTTAAAGAAGTTGCAGCAAAAATACCACCAATAAATGAAAGGATTAAACCCGCAAAGGAACATTTATCCGCTAAACTTCGGTTTAAGCTGTTATTATATTTTAGCACCAGTTTTTTGATGGTAGGTGAACCCTTTATGGTAATACGTGCACACGAGGCAGGCGTGATTGTTAGCCTGTTACCATTACTACTGGTTGCAGGTACCATAACACAGGCCCTGTTATCCTATTTTGCAGGTAAGTCGGCCGATATTTACGGTGATGAGAAAGTTCTGCTTGCCGGCATCATTGCCGGTTTTATTGCCATGATATTACTTACCAGTAATCATCATGACCTGGTCGCACTGGCCTTTGTCTTCCAGGGCATTTTTATGGTTACCACCCTCAATGCGATTCGTATGCGGCTGGGGCAATTCAGTCATAGCAAGGGGAAAATATATGGCTGGTTTTATAGCCTCTATGCTATCGTGACTTCGGTAGCAGCACTGGTAATGGGTGCTTTATGGGAATGGCTGGGTGGCACGCAAACACTGACAGTATTTTCGGCCTGCTACCTGCTGGTTATGCTGATTTATTTAACGACTCATAAGCGGTTTAACCATGGCTAAGGTCTCGCAAGCCGTTGCCGAATACGCCGCCTGGTACCAGTCTGCAAAGGGAAGCTGGATTGCAGGGCGTGAATTTTCAATATTGCTGAAACTTTTTACTCCTTCTGCGGGTCAGAGTTTACTCGATGTCGGTTGTGGCAGTGGCTATTTTAGTGAACAATTTTCACATAAGGGTCTGGTTGTAACGGGGCTGGATAGTGATGCCCGTATGCTGGACTATGCCAGCAGGCACAAAGGTGAGGTGCGGTATCTTGAAGGAAATGCTGAAGCCCTGTCTTTTGTCGATAACAGTTTTGATTATTGCAGTGCCATTACCAGCCTGTGTTTCGTGGAACGGCCACAACATGCATTGAGTGAAATGCAAAGAGTGGCAAGGAAAGGCATTATACTGGGGCTATTAAACCGGCATAGCCTGTTGTATTACCGTAAACATGATCATGGTGGCTATCGCGGTGCACGCTGGGACACGGTAAGCGATGTAAAAAAGTGGATAAGCGAGCTATCATCGATAAAGTCGATAAGCTATCGCAGTTGTATCTGGACAGGTTCGGCCGATAAACTGTCACAAATGATTGAAACACTGTTGCCATCAGGACTGGCCCTTGGCGGCTTTCTTGCCATCTACCTGCAACTGGAAAAATAAGATACGGAGCCAATATGCATGCAACCCTGCCACGACTGGCACAATCTGATTTCCCTGTTCTAAAGCGAACAAAGCTTGAAACCCTGCAGGTAAACCTGGGTTACCTGTGTAACCAGTCCTGCCTGCATTGCCATGTCAATGCAGGACCAAAGCGTAAGGAAATTATGCAGCAGGATACCATTGAAACGGTAATACGTTTTCTACGTGATAATGAGATTAAAAAGCTGGACTTGACCGGTGGTGCACCGGAAATGAATCCGAATTTTCGTTACCTGGTCAGTACCGCAACCGCAATGGGGGTTCATGTTATCGACCGCTGCAATCTTACTGTATTGCATGAAGCCGGACAGGAAGATACCGCAGACTTTCTGGCACAACACCATGTCGAGGTGGTGGCCTCACTGCCCTGTTATCTTGAAGAAAATGTTGACGGACAACGTGGCAAAGGTGTATTTCAGATCAGTGTCGAAGCCATTCGTCTGCTGAATCGGGTTGGTTATGGAATAGAAAATACCGGGCTGCAGTTAAACCTGATGTATAACCCAACCGGTACACATCTGCCACCAGCACAGTGCCAGCTAGAGCAGGATTATAAACGAGAGCTGAAACAACGCTATAATATTACATTTAATAATCTGCTGACACTGACCAATATGCCAATCAAGCGCTTTGGTAGCACCCTGATATCCCGAGGTGAATTCGACAGTTATATGACACTGCTAAAAGACAATTACTCCCCGGCCAACCTGCAAACAGTGATGTGCCGTAGTCTTATTAGCATTGACTGGCAGGGCGTGGTTTATGATTGTGATTTCAACCAGATGCTGGAACTGCCATTGACACAGCGAGGCAGAAAGCAGTATTTACATGAGCTGACAGCGCGGGAGCTTGAGGGCAGGGAGATTATTGTTGCTGATCATTGCTATGGGTGTACCGCAGGGCAAGGGTCAAGCTGCGGTGGTGCGCTCCATGAATCGTGACAAGCCTGATAACGGCGTTAAAACCTCTTCAAAATGCTCATGTACTAAATGTACACTGCGCTTTTTCATCGGTTTTGCCTTGTTCTCAGGCTTCTCACAATCCATGGAGAATAAATAATCGTGACAAGCCTGATAACGGCGTTAAAACCTCTTCAAAATGCTCATGTACTAAATGTACACTGCGCTTTTTCATCGGTTTTGCCTTGTTCTCAGGCTT
>JALUTJ010000472.1 GCA_027057985.1 Chromatiales bacterium | reverse complement strand
ACTCCCGGGGTATAGGCCAGGCTGAGGTCATCCTGGGAGTCACAGGGCTTGGTTAAGGCGGTGGCAGTTTTACCTGCAACGGGCTGGGCATGGTAATCCAGTGCGGCAAGTTTTAGCTCATCTGCGGTACGTTTTTTAGCCATGATGTATCGTTCCAGTTTATTGAAAAAAATTATTTTATCAGTGTAAGCCGATTGAGTCAGTTACTAGCTGTTCAATCGCGGCCGGGTGGCGAATGCTGATGCGCTGTTCGCGTTTTGTTTTGTAGATCCAGCCACGGGCAATAATTTTTTTATGCAGCAATTCGCGTGGATGGTAGCGGCTAAAACAGGGCAGGTCTTTTTTCATAATACGCAGCGCAAAGTGGGGTGAAAGATTAAGCCAGAATGAGGTTTGACTTTCCCCAACCCGTTGTACCGTTCCCATAACCCGGGCAAAGCCTGTTTTATCCGTGTCCAGTTTATCTACCGCGATAGCGCGGCTAAAAGGGTGTGACCATATGCCTTTTTTATCATGCCGAGCCTGTTCTTCGGCCTGCTGGTAACAGTCGAGAAAGCGGGTATTTGGTGAAATGGCGATCATAAAACCCATGCCAGATTGCAGCAGCTGGCGACTGATATTTTTACCTTTCGGGGTAAATATATGTGCCAGCAGGCGACGGTGGCGGTCATGGCGCTGCTTGCCGTACACCAGTTTAACCCGCTTGTGGTTAGCCTGGATGATGCTTTGTAGTTGCTCTCGCGCTTCTCGGTAATACGGCTCGTCTGGCTGGCCGTCCCGGCCATGTTCCGGTGTATTAACACCTATCAGCCGGACTTTACGGCCATCATCAAGCTTTACCGTATCACCATCATAGACATATTCAACCTGTGCGGTTTCATCAAACCGGGCGGGGAAGCAGGTTTGTGCCTGAAGAGGAAGGCAGAAAAGCAGGAGCAGGAAAACAAAAGGCGCCCTGTTGGACGCCTTTTGCAGTACATGCGGTAAAACCGGCATGGAATTACTTCATACCGTACTTCTGACGGAACTTGTCGACGCGACCCGCAGTATCCAGCAGTTTCTGCTTGCCGGTGAAGAACGGGTGACATTGTGAACAAACTTCAATGTTCAGATCCTTACAGCTGGTAGAACGTGTTTCAAACGTATTACCGCAGCTGCAAGTTACAGTAATTTTTTCGTAGGCTGGGTGGATATCAGCTTTCATTTCAGTAACCTCGTGTTTTCTGTGCATCGCCCTCTGCTTCGACTAAAGCAGCACCATACACATTATGGGACGGGCGATCATACGGAAAAGTCCCTGTAGCGGCAAGTGAAAATCCCGTTTTTTGCGGGCAATTTTCGGCGATTTTCCCGGCTTAGCGCCGGCGCTGTTGCGGGAAAGGAATAATTTTGGCGTTATAGTGCGGGGCTGGCAGCGGTTGGGGTCTTTCTGCCTGTTGTTGCAGTAACTCGGAAAGATGTTCAAAGGTATCCCACATCAGGCCGGAGATGGCGAGACAGGCGGCCATGGCCGAGTCCTTGTGTTGCTCACGGATGCGGTCGATTTGCCATTGCAGGCCCAGCAGTCGCTGGCGGCGTTTCTGATCCTGCGTTTTTTCGATAATCGCGGTGATCTTGTCGCGGCGAAGTTGTTCAAACTTCTGTGGGTCACTGCTGGCGAGTGACGCAAGGTGCTCAAAATCGATATCGTTGAATAAATTACCCGGCATAATCGTAACCTGCGTGATATTCGGATGGTTTCAAGTCTGACCATCCTGGCAACAGAAAACAAGATTTTTCCCTCGTTTCTGTGATCAAGCATGTGCGATTTTGGCGGATTTGTCAAAAATCACACACAAAATATAAGAAATTACCTGAGCTTAAAGGGCTATGTATTTGAGAAATCAGCAGGCTTCTGCTTTCAAACCACTCGACTCCACTTTTATTTCTTCATGGAATCGAAGAAATCATCATTGGTCTTACTGGCCTTGAGGCGGTCATGCAGAAATTCCATGGAGCCAATCTCGTCCATGTCATGCACCACCTTGCGCAGGATCCACATTTTCTGCAGTTCGTCTGGCTTGGTCAGCAGCTCTTCGCGGCGGGTGCCGGAGCGACTGATATTGATGGCCGGGTAGAGTCGCTTTTCTGCGATTTTACGATCCAGGTGTACTTCCATATTACCGGTACCCTTGAATTCTTCGTAGATAACATCGTCCATGCGTGAGCCGGTATCGATCAGCGCAGTGGCGAGGATGGTCAGGCTGCCGCCTTCCTCGATATTGCGTGCCGCGCCAAAGAAACGTTTGGGACGGTGCAGGGCATTGGCATCGACACCACCGGTGAGAACTTTACCGGAAGAAGGAATCACGGTGTTATAGGCACGGGCAAGACGGGTAATGGAATCGAGCAGGATGACCACGTCTTTTTTGTGTTCCACCAGGCGCTTGGCCTTTTCGATCACCATTTCTGCTACCTGTACGTGGCGGCTGGCTGGTTCATCGAAGGTACTCGAGACCACTTCACCGCGTA
>JALUTJ010000471.1 GCA_027057985.1 Chromatiales bacterium | reverse complement strand
ATCACGGCCCGCGACGATGGCAATCGCCGCCCTTTCGGCAAATCCCGGGACGACAACTGGCGGTTCAGCTGCCAGCCACCTGCCCGGTGCCGAAGCTCGAGACGTACAAGCCGATCCATGGGTACCTGACGGGCGTCTGGTGCGACGAATTCGATGCCGTCTATACTCAGCCTGCCATCAGCCAGCGGGCGCACGAAGCCCTGGATCACCGCGCGGCGCACCGGCTCACTGAAGGGCAGCCGGAAAACCCGCTGCATCTGCCTGACCTGTAACGTCCTGCCCTCCAGCCGTCCACGCAACCGAATTTCGCCGGCCGGTGGACGACCCCGCAGCTGCAGGTCAAGTCCGCCCAGGCGCCATCCCGAGGGCGTCTCTCGGGGCACACCCACCACCAGTGCATCACCTGCCGGCACTGGCACAATGCGCGTGGCATGTATCACACCCGCCGGGTCACGGAAACCACTCACGGCCACTCGTTCGCCGACATCGGGTAACCGGCCATCGAAGCGTACGATTTGTCCGAGAATCGTAAGAACACCTTCTCCCACCTCCGTTACCGGGCCGATGATCTCATGACGCACAACGGCTTCCACAGCGAACAGCCCTTCCCCGCGGGACACTGCGCGCAATGCCACCACCTCGCCCACCGCAAAGGCATGGCTACGAACGACTTCTCCGTCAACCCGCACTCGGGTGTAGCGGCCGGTTTCCACCTCCTCGCCATTGACAAAAATGCTGCCGAAACCAGTGATCTCACCAACGATACCCGTACCGCCGATCCCCGAATCGCTGGCGATAATGCCCGTACCGCCGATTCCGCTTTCGCCATCCGGCTCGTGTCCCGCCACCTGACGCGGCATCGGCGAACCGCAGGATACCAGCCACCCCGCAAGCAGCATGATCATGATGCGCTGCAAAATTTTCATCTGGACATCTCCTCCGTTTGCCGGGCCTCTTCATACCAGTAAACGCCGAAACGCATGCGCTGCCGCGCATCCCCATTACCGGCATCATGCTGTTGTCGGTGCAAGGCCTCGGCATTCAGTTTCTGCAGCAGGGCCATTCCCTCGTACCGAGCCAGCTCGCGTAGGTGGGCAACTGAATGGGACGTGAGCTGATCGTAATAAACACTGCGCTCGAGCATGGGCTCGCCTTCCTCTAGCAGATTGTGTACACAAGTCGCCAGGTGGTCGTGTACATTACGGCTCATAAAAAAGGCCTGCTCGGCAAAATCCTTCGCCGGTACAAAGGCCTTGCGGTCGAGGCAGATATCCCCCGCCGCGTTCCGGCTCACCATACCCAGACGCAACCATTCATCAAGAATAGCGCGCGGACGCACGTCCTTGCTTACGCTGGCCACCAAGTCATCAAACCCCGGCCCCCGCTCATCGGCATCACGCGGCAGACACCTGGGCTCGCCGTTGGCGTCGAGGAATTCAGGTAGAGCCAGCCAGCGGGCGACGATAGCCCCGCCCAACGTGGCGACCTGGGCTGCCTCCCCGGCCTCGTCACCACGGCGTAGGCGCTTGATGTCCTTGCGATGCACGCCGGTCAATATATAGATACGGCTGTCACTGGGCGACTTGCCATCGACCGTGAAATCCGCTTCCGCCACCTCCACGTAAATTCCTTTCAGCAACTCCCGCAATTGAGGATAGGTAATGCCCTGGCGAATCAGCAAGCGCACCAATGGCCGGCACAACCACGACACCGCCTGCAACAAGGGTGCCTTGGCATCGGGTAGTTGATCTGTCTCCATGCGTTTATCCATTTCTACTGATTTCACGAATTTTGTCATTTTAGCTTGACGTGGGAATTTTTACCACATAATATATGCTTAACGTGGGATATTTTCCCACGTTTTTCGATACTGAGTTCATACAACCGTGGGAGATTTCATCATGCATGCTTTTACTAAGACTCTGATTTTTAAGTTTTCTCTGGCCCTGCTCAGCGGTACGGGCGCAAACCCGGAAACATTGCTGATGCAAGCCGGCGAGCACATGGAAATGGCGCGCGAACACAATCAACAGATGCAGACCCAGGCCCGTGAGCATGGCGGCGAAATGCACGATGCCGGCCAAGCCGCTGGTGACACCATGCGCAACCGGACAGGTGCCTCGCGCGATACAGCCCGCGACATCGGTGACGGAATGCGTACCCGCTCCCGTGCATATGGCAGCAGCATGGAAGCGGCTGGACGCGGCTTCGGTGACCGGATGCAGGGTGGCCGTAGTGGCATGATGCAGCGTCCCATGGGGGGCATGGGGGGCATGCGCTGACAGTATGCCCATGCAAGACAAGGACAGCTTCACCCGTAAATCGATTACACCAAGCGGGTGGGTACAGCCGAACCCGGCACCCGTCCGGGGTCGGCGGGTTGAAAAAGGCCAGGACGGCCTTTTTCAACATCCTGTTAAGGAAGCTCCGAATAATTCATCCCTGAATGATCAGAGCGTCGATAAAGGCAAAACGCGGTTTCGCCTTTATCTTCATTTTCAATGCGTTAAAA